>JAVEXH010000075.1:0-9095 GCA_034004175.1 Spirochaetia bacterium | reverse complement strand
CGGGAGGGGCGGTAGTCCGCTATGTCGCCTTGCATGAAATGCAGGCCTTTGCAGGCAAGCTCCCCCGCAAGGATGGAACATGTCTGTATGACATCTGTCTTGAGATCCAGGCCGACAATATCAACCTGCAGACCGAGTACTGAAGTCAGATAATGATGGAGGGCAAAGCTCAGATAAGCCTTGCCACACCCGAAATCGGCTATCCTCAGAGGTCGGTCTTTTGGCAAGTGGGCCACTGCATGATCTATGAACTCAAGATACTTGTTTACCTGCCTGAACTTGTCGTACTTCTTGCGGAAGACTCTGCCTTCAGCATCCATGACCCCGAGGTTCACCAGGAAGGGTACTGGCACGCCGTCTTCCAGAAGGTAGGCCTTGCGGCGGTCATGGGCGGCAACGACCCGGGCCTTGGTCGGCGGCCGTTTGACCACCGTTGCCTCGAGCTTGCGGTTTACCAGAACCTGGTAATCCGCGCTGTCGGTGAACAAGGACAACTGCTTGAAGCCAGTCATCCACTCCAGGAGGCTGTCACGGATTCCAGTTACGGGAATCTGCTCGTGGTAGGCCTTCTGCCCACACTGGAGTTCCGCCTGGAAGACCGTTTCGTCCTTGATAACTATCGGCTTGATGCGGATCCTGGAACACATTTCGCCGCCACGGGCAACCAGCCCCTTCCTGGAACCGGTGATCAGTGCCTGCGCCAGCCCGGTAGCCAGGTCAAGGCTGTCCAGAAACACTGCAAGGGCGATCATTCTTCCATCACCCTGAAACCGGACAGTTCTTCACTGACCCTGGCAGCAAGCTGTTCGTTCTCCTCGGTCAGGCCCAGGACTGATCTGGCTGCTCCATCTATGGTAGCCAGGCTGGAGGCAACACCTTCAACATCGGCACGGATGGAATCATTGGCTGCGGTCAAGGCCCAGGTCTCACCAGACAACTGCCTGGCTTTGCCCCGGAGTCCGGATGCCCCATCACGGACCTTGGCGGTGGCCTCGTGCATGGCGGACATGGCACCTGAAATCTGGGCCGATCCCGCCGCCTGCTCGCTCATGGCATGTTCTATCTCCACCATGTGGTCTGCCACTGTCCTGACACCGGCCAGTACATCGGCAAAGGATGCACCGGCCCGGCCTGATGAATCCACGGCGCGGTCTATGGAAGCCTTTATGGTTCCAAGCTCGCCGGCTATCTCCTTGGACTGGCCAGCACTCTGCTCGGCCAGGTTGCGTATCTCGTCGGCTACCACGGAGAAACCGCGGCCCGCCTCACCGGCGTGGGCGGCTTCTATGGCAGCGTTCATGGCCAGCAGATTGGTAGTCCCCGCTATGCCGGCTATGACCTTTACAGCATCGAGCATGCCGCTGCTCTTCTCGGAGATGGACTGCACTGCCGCAAGCACCTCGTCAAGGTTGGAGCGGCCAGTCTCGGAATGGCCTACCAGATTCTCCACCCCTGTCTTGGTCTGCTCCACATGCCTGCTGATGGAATCGATGTTGCCTATCATCTGTTCGGTAGCCGCTGCGGTCTGTCTGATGGCCGCCCCCTGGTCATCCACCAGATGCTCCATGGTGCCAGCAAAAGCTTCCAGATCGCCGATCAGGGCAGCCACCTTGCTTACCACTTCTCCCTGCCCTGCAACCCGGCCTCTGGAGTCATCTATCATGCCGGTTATATCACCCAGCGCATTGGACACCGCACGGATCTCGCCGACCAGTATGCCGCCTTTGGACCTGAGGGCATCCAGATCCGACCTCAGCCGGGTCGACATGGCATCGTACTTGCCGGTGGCCTTGTCAAAAGCCTCCTGCTGCGACTTGAGCAAGCGCTCGATGGTGCGAGGCAGTACCAGCAGCACGCCGCCGAACAGCAGTATGTACATACTCTTGTAGAAGGCTCCGCTGGGGCTGGCATGGGGTGCATACTGGACCAGTTCAGGAGGCACCGCAGAAACGGTACTCCAGAACACCGCATTGAACATGACAACGGATAGAAGGGTGGAATGGATGATGAGCTTCTGGTCGTGCCGCAGGGCTGCGATCAGGATGACCACCGGGTACAACATGACTATTGCCGTTGTGGATGCACCGGATGGATGCATGAAAAGCGTTGTGGTAAGTATGGTCGAAGTAACCAGCAGGATATCCACCGTAGAGGAAGCCCAGCGCAACCATCGGTAGGTCCCCGGACGCAACACGAAGACCGTGATGCCCGCGTTGTACAGAATCGCCGCTCCGATGGTCCAGAATGCCGAAAAACCAGCCGCCCGTTGTATGGGATCCATGGTCTGGATGACAGCCATGGCTCCGAGGAACAGGATCATGACCCATCTGAAAATATATGCCGTGCGCTCGCCGCGCCGTGATTCTTCCTGGTACAGGGACCTGAACATGCTCATCGTGCCTTCCTTGCAAGAAACGCGGGTCTGTCCCCGGCGGGGTCTGACCCCTGGGGGTTCTCCCGGGTGGGGAATACGTACAGTATAACCCAGGATGGGCGTTTTCAACTCTGAAACAATATCGATACCAGAGCGCAGTGTACTATACTTGCATGATAGGCCAGCGGGTGCAGGCGTGATGCGTTCGCATGCTCCACCCGGCGCTGGAGGAGAATGCATGAAACCAGGATTGTTAGCCCTCGTAATTGCCATATTTGCCTGTCCGGTAATTGCCCAGCAGGCCTTCAGCCTGAAAGATGTATATGCCCAGGGACCGGTTCCTGTTTCAGAGGCACGGGACATCATGGAACGGGCAGTTGAAGCCTTGGAATCCCAGTACTTGCCGTATTATGCCGGAATTCAGACTGCCAAGCCTAAGCTGAGCCTCATACTCAACGAGGAACCTCTGGTCGCCATTGTAAAGGCGGAAGTTCCGGACAGGACCGAAGAAAGCGCAGTATTCTACTGGAGCGACGGAGCCGAGCTCGAAGCCCTGCTGCCAGCGGTGGTTTTTTCCCTCTGGGCACGCCTGGCCGGACTGGCCGACAACTGGACGGAAGATCCGCCGCTTCCCTCGTTCGAGATGAGTCTGACCTCCACTTCGGCCCTCCTGGGCACCGACCTGGGCATTCCCCAGAACATGGCATCCCTGGCCCCAGCTCCGGGAGGCGGCATTTTTGCAGCCGGCATGGGCTATGCGGTTGAGCTGGATTCCAGGTTGTCACCCCGGGCTGTCCACAAGCCTGATCCCAGGAACCCGTACGTCTTCCTGTACCAGATAGCCAGTTCCCGGTCAGGGAACCTGTATGCCCTGGCCTCCACCGGCGAGAGCTGGTTGCTGAAGCGTGGCAGCCTGGGTTTCGAGCGTGGGCCGACCATACAGCCCCTGCCCATGGGCATAGGTGCAGCCTCTGATGGCGGTATTGTGTACATGGATTCAACGACCATGAACTTCATGAAGGTCGATGGAAGGCGCCGGTCCAGCCTGCCCATGCAGGGAACAAAACCTCTGAGCAGTACTCCCTTCGACATAGACGATGACGGCCGGTTCTGGATGTATGACTATGTATCCGGCATGGTAAAATCGTTCGAGGCCGATGGCACCCTGGTTGGAGCCCTGAGGATACTCCCAGGTCCGGGAGACACGATGACGCCTCTGCGGCTGCATGTTCGCAACTCCGAAATCATACTGAGCGGAGCCACCGGTATCAGTGCCTGGAACAGGCATGGCCTTCCCTTGTGGACCCTCCCGGCGCCGTCACCCCAGGCCGACCCATCGCGCATGGCCAACCTCATGTCATCCACCGTGGACGGGGACGGAGCCCTGTACCTGCTGCTGTCCACCGATCTGACCATAAGCCGTTATGATGATCAACGGTCCATCATGAAAACCGCAGGAACCCAAGGTCCGGAACAAGCAGAGGCCATACGGCGCATGATCGAACTAAACAAGATCGTGCTTGCCTCCCCTGATGACGAGGATGCCTATGCAGACCGGGCAGACCAGGCTCAAGTCCTTGAATCGGTAACCATGGAGCTGAGCCTGCGAACGGTCATGAAGGAAGCCTTCCCCGGGAACCTGAAGAACACCGAGCGCCTCGAGGGTCTTCGCAGGGAGATAGCCCGTGTGGCTGTATTGGCCGAGGCCGAGCGGGTAAAGATACCCCTTGCACGGTATGGAGCAGAGACCGCCCGGGCCGATTTCCAGAAGGCCATGCGCGGTTTCGAGGTATACCTGGCAGAAAATCCGGACGACCAGGAAGCCATGGATGCGATGATTTCCCTGGGTGATGCTTTCAGGGCCCGTGAAAACGGTGCATTTCCCCAGCGGAGACAACCCCTTAAACTGGAAGCCAGCATCCAGCCCCTCTTCCCGGCCTTCATGGAGCGGTACCGCACGGTTCCAGCCGGCATCATCCGTATTACCAATCCTGGCCCCCTTCCGGTCTCCAGCCTCAGGGTAGACCTGATGATCAAGGATTTCATGGACTATCCAGTCCGGATCGAACACGAAGGACTGCTGGAGCCGGGCACGGGCGTCGAACTGCCTGCCTTGTTCATCCTGAACCGTACCGTCCTGGATCTGCGTGAAGAAGTAAGTGTCATGGTATCCATGAGCGCCAGCGCCTCCGCCAACCCCGACACCGGATCATCATCCGGCCCTGGAGCCAGCCCTGATCGGACAAAGCCTGATGGCAGTGCCACCGCAGACGGCAACGCCACCGCCGGCATCAGCATACTGGCCCGCACTGCCCTGTCCTGGGAAGATTCAGCAGCCCTGGCCGCTTTTGTCACGCCCAACGACGACAGCATAGTGGACTTTACCCATGCAGCCCTGGCCAGGCCTGCCCCCCTGCTCTTCGGCAAATCCTTTTCCAGGACCTTTGCAATCGTGAATGCCCTGGGAGCCCGGGGTCTGGTTTATGTTGAAGATCCCAGGACTCCTTTTTCGGCTGTGGGCGGTACCGACACACTGGACACCGTCCGTTTCCCGAGGGCCACTCTCACCAGTGGTGCCGGCGACTGCGACGACAGTTCGGCCTTGCTGGCATCCTGCCTGGAGGCAGCGGGTGTACCAAGTGCCATACTGACCACTCCCGGCCATGTCCTGGTTGCCTTCAGAGCCGATGCACCGCCAGACGGCCCCGGACGCTATGACGCTCCTGATTTCGGCATCATCGAGCATGACGGCGAATACTGGATACCCTTGGAATCGACAGTGCTGTCCAAAGGTTTTGCCGAGGTCTGGAAGGCCGGGTGGCGGGAAATTCAGCGGGCAGGAACTTCGCTTGAACTGATTCCCTTGGCCCAGGCACGATTGTCATACCCCGCTCTGCCGCTGCCAGGAACCCCTGCAGGTCCGGTACTGCCATCCGCAGAAGCCCTGGCGCAGTTGGCACAAAAATCCCTGGACAGCATGACCCCGGTCTGGCTGGCACCGTTCGAGGCTGCCGTACGCGATGCAAAGCCAGGACGGCCAAAAGCGGCGGCCTGCAACGACCTGGGTGTGCGCCTGGCCCAGCTTGGCAAGTATCAGGAAGCAGTGAAAGCCATCCACTCGGCCATCTCCGCCGATCCCGGCTTCCCGGCGCCACGGGCCAATCTGGTCAGCGTGCTGCTGGCCTCCGGACAGGATGCAGATGCCAGGAAGGCCCTGGCTGATGGCCTGGCAGCCCTGCCGGATTCACCAGCCATCAAGCGCATCGCACAGCGGCTGAATGCGTCTACTCCGCTGTCTGCAAACCCCTCGCACACTGAGACTTCCACAACCGGAGCCGAACCGACCAGTATCGGCATAGCTCCAACCGGATCTGACTCAGGTGCCCGCGCATCAAACGCGGTCGCCCTGCCCGATTTCGTATGGGGAGATGATTGAACGGGGCAGGGTGGTTGCCAGCCCTGCCGAGAGGATGAAGGCACCCAGAGCAAAGAGCATGGAATACCGGTATGAGCCACTGGCGTCCCGCAAGGCTCCCCCTATGAAGGTGCCCAGGAAGGGGCCTATGCCCATCACAATAAGGGTGGCCAGACCCCAGATGCGGCCCAGGGTTTTGCGGCCATACAAAGCGCCCACATAACCAACCACACCGCCGGGAACCACCGCCCAGTAGAGGGCAAAGACGACGCTGGCCGCATAAGCCAGAAGGCGATTACCAGAGCCCAGCAGCAGTATGCATGCCAAGGCCCCGCCGGCCGGCCCAGCCACCAGCATCAGCCTGCGGCCAAGAGCTTCGTTACCCATTTTCTGGACCACACCATCCGCAAGGCGACCCATGAGGGGCATGCCAAAGATGCCCACCAGCCCGATAAGTGCATACACCGAGGCTGCCTCGGTCAGACTGTAGCCCATGTCACCAGTCCAGAAGCTTACCACCTGGGTCCAGACCAGGAACTCTGCCATCATGCTGGACAGGAAGACCAGGATGGCCCCCCAGATTGCATACCGTGAAAAAGCCTCCCTGAGGCTCCACTCATGCTCTGCGACAGGACTTGCGCGGCCTATGGTGCTGCCCGGACCTGCACTGCCAAAGGGTTCCAGGCCATAGAAATCCGGAGAGCGTCTGGCAAAAACCATAGCCGCAACCAGGGTTGCGCCTACAATGATGCCAAGTACCAGCATCTGGGAACGCCAGGCAGCATCAAGGACAGCAAGAGCCGGGGCAATCCCGGGATCAGTCCGGACAGCTGCATCGAACAGGGCCGCTGATACCGCTACCCCATCACTTGCCTTGCCAGCGGCATCCAGCAAAGTGGCAACTGAAGCATCCAGCCTGGCCTGGGCTGAGCCAAGTGCCGGCCTGAGCAACTGGGCCAGCAGGAACTGGGCCATGGGAGCCCCGGAGAAGGCCAGGCCCCACATGCCCGCATAGGTCTTTCCAATGTACCATTTGCGCACTGATACCGTTGAACTGACCCACAGCATGCCGGTGGCCACTCCGCCAAGAAGCCCGAAGCTGACCAGATAGGCCAGCTGGGTATCTACCCTTGCTGTCAGGCCAAAACCCAAGCAGCCAAGTATGGCCGCAATGCCATACACAGGGCGGGTTCCATAGCGGTCCAGTATAAGGCCGCTCAGGTAGGCAGTTAGTGCATAGACCAGCATCATGACCGAGTAGCCCAGGGTAACGCTGGCGCTGGACCAGCCCAGGCTTATGCCCATAGGCCCCTTGAGGATGGCAAAGGTCGCGCGGTACCCGAAGAGACAGAACACCGCCAGCCAGGAAGAAAACACCACCGAAGGACCATGATACCTGTTCATGGAGCCATGGTAGAGTGGAAACACTTGGTAGGCAAGGGTTCATGACGGCTCATGGTCACGACCACTCAGGTTCACGACCGCTCATCGTAGCCATCTCATAATGCCGGAACAAGATATCTGCGGGAAACACAGAAAAAAATATCTTGCCACGAGCCACCAGTGGCCCTATGCTGGGGGGCGATGTACAAAGCCATCAAGTCCGTACCTACTGCAGTACTTCCTCTGCACCGCTCATACGCCGTATTCCTTACAGCGGTGCTCATGGCCGCATTGGCCATAGCCCTCACTGCCTGTACAGCCCCTTTCAAACCCACCAGTGGCATAGATCCGGATTTCCATGTGCCCCGGTCTGGTCAGACAGGAAAACCAGCCTTTGACCGGAGGATCCTGGCCCGGGGAGACCAGTCCTATGAACCTTTCGAATTCGTGGATGCTTCAGGCAATCCATCCGGCTTCAATATCGACCTGCTCCGACGTGTCGGAACCCTGATGAATCTGGACATCCAGATACAACTTGGTCCTTGGGACGAAGTCCGGGCTCAACTGGAACGTGGTGAAATAGACTTGTTACCCGGCATGTACAAGACAGCCGACAGGGATTTACTTGTGGATTTCAGCATACCCCACTTCATAAGCTCCTATGGTATCTATGCAGCCAAAGACAGCGGCATACGAGGGATAGAGGATCTGGCCGACAAGCGGGTGGCAGTGCAGGCAGGAGACATCAGCCATGATTATCTGGTGAAACACGGCCTGGCCGGTGATCTGGTCACCTTCAATGCCTGGGAGGAAATCTTCCGTGCGGTTCTGGATGGAGAGGCCGACTGTGCTGTGGCCTCCATGATACAGGCCTCCACATTGATGAAGGACAAGCGCTATGCCAACTTGAGGCAGATTGGTCCTCCCCTCATCCAGCAACGGTACTGCATGGCCGTGACAGAAGGAGATGCAGAACTGCTCGCAGCCCTGAATGAAGGGCTGAGCATACTCAAGGCCAATGGGGAGTACGACCGGATTTATGAAAAATGGTTCGGCATCTATGAGCAGGACATCCTGCGGAACAAGAGAGCATACCGTAAGCTTATACTTGCACTGGCTGTCGCCCTGGTGGCAGGTATGATTTCCCTGGTCTGGTCAGGCTTGCTGCGCAAGCAGGTCCATATCAAGACCCTGGCCTTGACCCAGGAACTGGCTGCAAACGAAGAAAACCGTGCCAGGCTGGCTTTGGCTCTTGAGTCAGCCGAATTGTCGCGGGTGGAAGCAGAAAGGGCAAAGACGGAAGCGGACCAGGCGCGTCTGGCGGCAGAAGAGGCCAGCAGAGCCAAATCAGTCTTCCTGGCCAGTATAAGCCACGAACTGCGCACTCCCCTGCATGGGGTTGTAGGCATGGCCCATCTACTGGAACGTACTACGCTGGATGATGACCAGAAACGGCTTCTGGCCATGCTATCCGGTGCGGCAATGCAACTGGAACGTCTGATCACCGATCTCCTGGACCTTACCAGATCTGCCACCGGTACCCTCTGCCTGAATCCGGTCGCCTTCAGACTCGGCGAGCTATCGGAATGGATGGAAACACCACTAGGGCGACAAGCAGAGACAAAGGGACTGTCCCTGCACTTCCAGATCAGCGAACCTGAACTGTACCTTATGGCCGACAAGGAGAGACTGGCACAGATTGTGGTGAATCTGGCATCAAACGGTATCAGGTATACTGACAAAGGTGAGGTTGCCGTGACCATAGGCCTCAGGACCGGGCAGCTGGCCATAGAGGTAAGCGATACAGGCCGCGGTATCCCCGCAACCGAAAGGGAACATATCTTCGAGGCCTTCTACCAACTGGATGCCACCACGGCCGGTGGAATACACAGCGGATTGGGACTTGGACTCTCCATAGTCCGT
>JAVEXH010000074.1:0-9132 GCA_034004175.1 Spirochaetia bacterium | reverse complement strand
CAGGCCAACTACTGATAGAAGCAGCGCGCGAGGCCGGTTTTGACATACCAAGTCTGTGCTGGCACCGCAAGCTGAGCCCCACCGGGGCCTGCCGCCTGTGCGTGGTCAAGATCGAAGGGCAACGCGGCCTGGTCACCTCCTGTTCCACCAGGGTGGAAGCCGGGATGACCGTCACCGCCTTCGACGAAGAACTGGAGGCGGAGCGGAAATTCCTGCTGGCCTCCCTGATGTCCGAAGTCGGGCTTGGCAGTGACGGCTCCCACCGTGACGAGTTTGCCGAGTTGTGCGCGCGTTATGGCCTGGTGGACTCGGCGGAGGGCAGCAGACCCGCAGGGGCTGCCTGGGGGCTTCCCGTGACCCTGGGTGACTATCCGGCACCTGACCATTCGTCGCCGGTGCTGAGCTTTGACCCCGGGTTGTGCATAAAATGCTTCCGCTGTGTGAAGGCCTGCGACGAGGTGCAGGGCAAAGGCGTAATCGGCGTGCTGGACCGCGGCCTGGACTCGTACATCGCCGCAGGCATGGAAGACTGGGGCCACTCGGAATGCGACGGCTGCGGTGAGTGCGTCCAGCTCTGCCCCACCGGTGCCCTGGTGGAGAAGCCCAACCGGGAAGCAATGAGGCAGGCTGGTGTCTTCAGCAGCGGCAAACGCAGTGCCGAAACCAAGCGAGGTACCAGCCAGGGCACAATCTCCCGGGTAAAAACCACCTGTCCCTACTGCGGGGTTGGCTGCCAGCTTGAATTGACCATACTCAACGGCCGCATCGTACGCTCCGACGGCGTGGAGGGCGTACTGCCGAACGACGGCAGGCTATGCGTGAAGGGCCGCTTTGGCTACGATTATGTGCACCACCCCGAGCGGCTTACCGTGCCGCTCATCCGAACTGCCAATACTGATGGCAACAACGACGATACCAGCGGCCACGGGGGCTTCAGGGAAGCCAGCTGGGACGAGGCCCTGGATGTAGCGGCTGCGGGTTTTATGGCTATAAAGCAGAAGTACGGCCCCGATGCCCTGGCCGGCTATTCGTCGGCCAAGTGCACCAACGAGGAGAACTACCTCTTCCAGAAATTCGTGCGGGTAGCCTTTGGTACCAACAACCTGGACTACTGCACCAGACTGTGCCACGCCTCCACGGTAACCGCCATGCTCAAGGCCCTGGGGGACGGGGCGGGCAGCAACTCCATACAGGACTACGAGACCGCCGACTGTGTGCTGGTGACGGGCAACAACATGATAGAGACCCACCCGGTTACCGCCACCTGGCTCAAGCGGGGCCTGGCCAAGGGCGGCAAGCTTGTACTGATAGACCCCCGGTGGACTCCCCTTGCCGATAGAGCCGATGTCTGGCTGCAGCCAAAGCTGGGCACCGACGTGGCCCTGCTCAACGGCATGGCCAGGATAGCCATAGCCGAGGGCTGGATAAACCGCAGCTTCCTTGAAAACAGGGTTTCAGGCGGTCTTGACTCGCTTGAAGCACTGCGGCTGGCGGTTGAACCATATACGGAAGCCGAAGTACTGCGGATCTGCGGCGTTCCGGGCGACAAACTGAAGGAAGCCACCAGGCTGTACGCTCGGGCCGGCAAGTCGATCATAGCCACCGGCATGGGCATGAGCCAGCAGGCAGTGGGTACCAACAATGTCTTTGCCCTGATGAACCTGATGCTGGTCACCGGCCAGATAGGCCGCGAAGGCGCGGGCATGAGCCCGCCCCGGGGGCAGAACAACGTGCAGGGTGCTACCGATGTCGGCGCCTCGCCCCTCTTTTATCCGGGCTACATACCGGCCACCGACGAGGCCAACCGGGCCAGGATAGCCTCGCTGTGGGGCTACCCGGCGGCAGAGCTGCCGGGAACCAAGGGCCTGTCCACAGTAGAAATCATGAAGGCCGCCGGAGACGGCATCATAAAAGGCCTGTATGTGATGGGCGAGAATCCCCTGCATACCGACCCCAACCTGAACCATGTGGAAGAATCGGTTGAAATGCTGGAATTCATGGTGGTCCAGGACATCTTCATGACCCCCACAGCCGCCAGGGCCGATGTGATCTTCCCGGCGGCCTGCTTTGCCGAGAAGGAAGGAACCTTCACCAATTCAGACCGCCGGGTACTGCGGGTGCGCAAGGCCGTGGATGCCCCCGGCCAGGCCAGGACAGACAGCTGGATCATAGAGGAGCTGGCCAGGCGTATGGGCCGACCCATAGGTCCGGGCGGACTGGCCGCCCGGACTCAATCAGCCGCCAAGTCTCCATCAGCCGGCCACTACCCTTCGGCCGCCGCGATCTGGGATGAAGTGGCCAGGGCCGCCCCCATAGTCTCCGGCATCTCCTATAGTCGCCTTGAACACCAAGGCATCCAGTGGCCCTGCCCCAGCCCGGACCATCCCGGCCAGGGCACCCTCTTCCTGGAGCGCTTCAACACCCCCGACGGCCTTGCCAGGATAGTGCCCGTGGCCTATGCCTCGGGAGCCGAAGAGGTGGACAATGAATACCCCCTGCTCCTGAACACCGGCCGTATCCTGTACCAGTACCATTCGTCCACCATGAGCCTCCGCAGCGGTCCCCTGTCGGCCTTTGCCAGGGACTCGTACATACTGGTGCATCCCGATGATGCCCGGCGGCTACGCCTGGCAGAGGGTCAGCCGATTAAAGTGAGCTCAAGAAGAGGGCATCTGCAGACCGTCGTGCGGGTGGACTCAGGCGTAACCCCCGGAGAGGTCTTCATGCCCTTCCACTTCCCCGATGCCCTGGTGAACAAGCTGACCCGTGATGTGCTGGACCCGTCCAGCAAGATAGCGCCCCTCAAACTGAGCGCGGTTCGGGTGGAAGCCGCAGGATGACTATTCAGTACCCTCGGCAGGCATTTCCTTCATGCTTGCCTTGATCTTCTTCTTGCGTTTCCTTGAGGATCCGGACTCCGAAGAGTGTATGGCGCTGCCGAAGAGCACCTTTGAAAGCACGACAATGCCCCAGGCCATCCAGAAATCGATGGTAGGCAGATTGAAGAGATAAGGCATGAGCCAGTTCCACAGCCACATGACAATGTGGCCAAAGAGGATGAAGATCCCGGCGGCCACACCCAGCCCCATCACCACACCGGCAATGATGAGGACCGCCTTGATGCCTATGCTTTGACGCTTCCACCAGCGCGAACACGATCCATACCCTGAGCCGCAATCCCGATCGTCCATTTCATTCATCTCGTCCATAAAAACTCCTTCCACCGGATGTTCATCCCAGCCCGCCTGGTTCTCAGTCCTCACTCCTCGTACCAAACCTTGAGGGCAGCGCAGAGTTCATCGTGTTCGAATTGCTCCTCCGGGCCAAGGCCGGCCGCCGCTACCATCTCCTGGACAGTATCAACGGAAACGCGGCTGGTTCCGTGTTCCTGCCGGCGGTTGCGCTTCCTCCAGAGATCGATGACCTTGTTCCATAGTCATCACCCTCAACAACGCGCGGGCATCGGGTTTCGTGCAAACGGATTGTTCTTTTCTGCCTGGAATGCCTGACAGGGCCTGTCAGCCCGTTGTCAGCTTTCGGCCGAAGGAGACAGGATCTTCAACAAGGCCAGCAGTCCCAGCACATAGCTGTGGGGTCCGAAGCCGGAAATCTGGCCGGCACACACCGGGGCTATCACCGATACATGGCGGAATTCTTCGCGCTTGTGGATGTTGGATAGATGGACTTCCACTACCGGAAGCTTGATGGCAGCGATAGCGTCCCGGATGGCGATGGAATAATGGGTGTAGGCAGCAGCATTGATCACCACACCATCTACTCGTCCCATGCAGGAGTGCAGATGGTCAACAATAGCTCCTTCCGAGTTGGCCTGGAAAAAATCCAGGGCAACGCCGAATCTGGAGGCCTCGGCAACAAGTTCGGCATTTATCTGATCCAGGGTTTTTACCCCATAGATTCCGGGCTCACGCATACCCAGCAGGTTCAGGTTTGGGCCATGGACAATCGAGATGCGGCCATTTTCCATTTCAACTCCTTCCCGCTGGTGACATGCTACACGCAGAAACAGAGTCCTGTCAAACGGCGGGGCAGTCAGCTCCCTCCCGACAGCTGGGAAACTGCATACTCATGCAAGTTTACGCATATCTGATACTTTTAGTCATAAATATAGTATTTTTTCACTGCAGCACGGTAAGCTACCCGGATGCATTGGACCGGAACCGATGGGCCGTGCATGAAAACCAGCGAACTCCCCACCATCGGGAAGGAGTCTGTTACCTATGTATGATTCTGTAATCCATGGCATGGAACCCGTTCCAGCCTTGCCTGCCAACGAGCCGGCCAAAACGTACGCTCCCGGTTCGCCTGAACGAACAGCCCTCGAGGCGGAACTTGTCAGGCAACGTACCAACCCGATCGAAATTCCGCTGATCATAGGCGGCAAGGAAGTCCGCACCGGTCGCCTCAGGGAAATCCGCGCCCCTTTTGACCACTCGCTGGTTCTGGGGAGCTACCATATGGCCGGAGAAGCCGAAGCCACTGCAGCTGCCGATGCGGCAATGAAAGCGGCATCGACCTGGGCTGCGATGCCTTTCAGGGACAGAGCCACGATATTCAGGAAGGCAGCCGCCCTCATTCAGGAAGGCTGGTGGAAACAACTGATGGCCTCCACCATCCTGGGTCAATCCAAGAACATCCATCAGGCAGAGATCGATGCCGTGTGCGAGACCACCGACTTCCTGCGCATCAACCCCGCCCTTGCAGAAACACTGTATGCCCAGCAACCGCGTTCGGATGCCATGGAGACAAACATCGTGGATTACCGTCCGCTGGAGGGTTTTGTCTACGCCGTAAGCCCCTTCAACTTCACCGCCATCGCCTCCAATCTGGCCGCAGCACCAGCCCTGATGGGAAATGTCGTGGTATGGAAGCCCGCATCCAGTGCGGTACTATCCAATTGGTATCTCATGAAACTGTATGAGGAGGCAGGCTTGCCCCCGGGGGTCATCAACTTCCTGCCCGGGTCAGCGGGTGCCATTACAGCCGCACTCATGTCACGTCCCGATTTCGCAGGGCTCCACTTCACCGGCTCGACCCAGGTCTTCAACTCCCTGTGGAAGACCGCCGCGGACAAGCTCTCGATGTACCGAGCATATCCCAGGCTGGTCGGAGAAACCGGTGGCAAGGATTTCATCTTTGTCCACCCGGACAGCGACATGGATGCGGCCATTGCTGCCAGCATACGGGGAGCTTTCGAATACCAGGGCCAGAAATGTTCCGCCGCAAGCAGGCTCTACATCCCTGCATCCAGCTCAAAGGAGTTCCTGGCCAGGCTCGTGGCTGAAACAAAGGCGTTGCCAATGGGCTCTCCCCTGGAATACCGAAACTTCGTGAATGCTGTCATAGACGAAACAGCCTTCGATACCATTGCAGGCTTCATCTCCCGGGCCAAGGCCGACCCTGCCAGTACCATCCTGGCAGGCGGCGGGTGCGACAGGAGCAGAGGCTATTTCATCGAACCGACCCTGATCCTCAGCACTGATCCCCATTCAGAGAGCATGGTCAAGGAAATCTTCGGCCCTGTGCTGACTGTCTATATCTATGACGACAAGGACCTCGAAGCTGCATTCAAGCTGGTTGACGAGAGCACGCCATACGCCCTGACTGGTGCTGTATTTGCCCGGGACCGTGGCGACATCCGGCACGCAACAGCCAGGCTCAGGAATTCCGCCGGTAATTTCTATGTGAACGACAAACCGACCGGCGCGGTGGTCGGCCGCCAGCCATTCGGAGGATCCCGGGCTTCGGGCACCAACGACAAGGCAGGCTCTATGCTCAACCTCATGCGCTGGGTCAGCCCCCGGACCATAAAGGAGAATCTTGCACCGCCTCGGGATTGGCGGTATTCCAGCTGGTTCCAGGAAAACGACTGAAGCGGTTTCTCTGAACAGTAACTTGATTAAGTTTTGCAGTTGTGCTATTTTCTCGGGCATGGACAAACGCGCAGCTTCTACAGCGCACACTTCTCCAACCCGCCCCACCTCATCCTACTTTTATTTTTATACCTCCTACAAATACTAGGGCTCCTTCGCGGCACGACCGGGCGGAGAAAGCCCGATCCCTAGCGGTCGTGAAGCGAGGCAGCTGCCTCACGTATGCGGTTTGCCGCGGATACCAGCAAGGTATCCGATGCGGCAAATGAGAACCTGAGGGAAGCCGGATCGCCGAAGGCCGAACCAGGTACCAGGGCTACCCGGGCCTCTTCAAGGAGGAACAAGGCAACATCATCGACATTTTCCATGACCTTGCCTTTCCAGAACAGACCGAACAAGCCGGTCACATCAGGCCAGGCATAGAAGGCGCCGTCCGGCTGGGGTACGATGAAGCCAGGTACAGCACGCAGGTCGTTTGTGAAACTGGATCGGCGTTTTGCATAGGCGGCGACCATGTTGTCAACCGGGGACTGGTCGCCGGTCAGGGCGGCAAGACCTGCCAGCTGGGAGATGCCGGGCGCACAGGTAACGGTCTGGCCCTGGATGGCCACGCAGGCATTTGTAACGGCAGCAGGTGCGGCGGAGAAGCCTATGCGCCAGCCGGTCATGGCATGGGATTTGGACAGGCCGTCTATGATGACACAGCGGTCTTTGAGGGAAGGGATGGCTGCGGGGCTTGGCACTTCCGGCACATAACGGATGCGGCTGTACACCTCGTCCGACAGGATCCAGAGCTCGGGGTAGGCTTCCAGCACCCGGGCCAGGGCTTCCAGCTCGGCCAGGGTATACACCGCTCCGGTGGGATTGCAGGGCGTGCCGAGCACCAGGAGCCTGGTTCTGGGGCTCAGAGCGGCTTTCAGGCGGTCGGGATCCAGCTTGTAGCCGCTGGCGGCATCGCTGGGTATGGTGACGGGCGTTCCGCCTGCGAGCTTGGCCATCTCGGTGTAGGTAGGCCAGGCCGGAAGGGGTACGATGACCTCGTCGCCGGGATTGACCAGGGCCAGCATAGCGTTGGCAATGCCGTTCTTGGCGCCGCAGGAGACGACAATCTGTTCCGGGGCGTAGTCCAGGCCCTTGTACTGGCGGTACATGTCAGCGGCAGCACGGCGAAGTTCGGGCAGGCCAGCCACAGGGGTGTAGCGGTCGGCCCCCTTGAGGACAGCCGCGGCAGCTGCCTCCAGGACCGCAGCGGGGGGCCTGAAGTCAGGCTCTCCTACGGTAAGGTCGATGATGTCCTGGCCGGCAGCCTTGAGCTCCCGGGCCCGCTGATTGAATGCTATGGTGCGCGACGGCTGTATGGCGCAGGCGCGTGACGATATGGATGGCATGGCGTGATCCTTCCGCTTCCGGTTTGGTGAACGCACAGTATATATGCCCACGGGCATGTTTTTGCAAGTAGAGTCAATTGTGAAGGATGGTACATCATGAAGAACCTTAAACTGACAGGCACCAAAACGGACGGCAAGCGGACGGTGGTTGAAATCTCCGGTATCAAAGTCGGACTGGATTTTGTGGTCATAGCCGGCCCCTGCGCCGTTGAAACAGAAGACCAGCTGGTGCGCACCGCGGTAGCCGTGAAGGAAGCGGGTGGCACCATGCTGCGCGGTGGAGCCTTCAAGCCCCGCACCTCGCCCTATGCCTTCCAGGGTCTGGGCCTCAAAGGGCTCAAGATACTGGACAAGGCCAGGCGCGAGACCGGTCTGCCCATTGTCACCGAGGTGATAGACACCCGGGATGTGTCCTGGGTGGGCGAGTACGCCGACATCCTGCAGATTGGCGCGCGCAACATGCAGAACTACTCCCTGCTGCGTGAAGCGGGCAAGTCAGGCAGGCCCATACTGCTCAAGCGCGGTATGTATTCCACCCTGGAGGAATGGCTGAACTGCGCGGAATACATTCTGGCGGAAGGCAATCCCGGCATCATCCTCTGCGAACGCGGCATACGCAGCTTCGAGACCTATACCCGCAACACCCTGGACCTGAACATAGTTCCCGCCGTGAAGGGCCTGAGCCACCTGCCCATCTTCGTTGACCCGTCCCACGGCACCGGTGTGCTGCGGCTTATCGAACCCATGAGCATGGCTGCCGTCACTGCCGGCGCGGACGGGCTGGAGGTGGAGGTCCATATCGACCCGTCCGTTGCCCTGAGCGACAAGGACCAGCAACTGTCGCCCCAGGCCTTTGCCAGGCTTATGCGCAAGCTGACAGCCCTGCGCGCTGCCCTTGCAGCCATCGAAGCCGACGAGGCCAACAGACCGGAAGCAGAAGAAGCCATAGCCGCTGTACAGAGCGGCAAAGACAACGGAGAGCGGGCGTGAATGGAGAAGGCGTCACATCACCGGGCTCTGGTTCGCCGGGTATCGATACAGCAACCATGAGCAAAGCAAGCGGACTGGTCTACACCTCCATCGCCGGTGCAGATGGATTGCAGGCTCTGGCCTCCCCCGACCGAACGGTCATCGTTGCCGACAGCCTGACAAAGGGCTTCACCCCTCCTGCCTTCAGCACCTGCCCGGTGGCTCTGGTGCCACGGGGCGAGGCAGCCAAGACCCTGGCCGGGCTGGAATCCCTGTACAGTGCCTTCCTGGATGCCGGTGTGGACCGCGACTGGACGGTGGTGGCCATAGGCGGCGGCAGCATCAGCGATCTGGCAGGTTTTGCCGCCAGTACCTGGCTGCGGGGCATAGACTTCGGCTTCGTACCCACCACCCTGCTGGCCATGGT
The DNA here is from genome assembly GCA_034004175.1 of Spirochaetia bacterium. Lineage (GTDB taxonomy): Bacteria > Spirochaetota > Spirochaetia > Treponematales > UBA12059 > MIBM01. The sequence goes on along the minus strand of JAVEXH010000074.1, from coordinate 457 downwards.
GGATGCCTCCATCGGCGGCAAGAACGGCGTGGACTTCGGGGGCTACAAGAACCTGGTGGGCACCATCAACCGCCCCCGGTTCATACTCTGTGACACCGCAGTGCTCGAAAGCCTGCCGGAAGAAGCCCTGTCCAGCGGCCTGGCCGAGATGGTCAAGCATGCAGTGATAGAAGGCTCCGGACACCTTGAGGCCCTGGAAGCTGTCTGCTCATCCGGCCTGCCGCCTCCAGCCAGCCTGACCGATCTGGTACGCAGGTCGGCACAGCTCAAGACCGCCATCGCCGGGGCAGACGAGCGCGAGCAGGGCCAGCGCATGAAGTTGAATCTTGGTCACACCATAGGCCACGCCGTGGAGGCCCTGACCGGCCTGCCCCATGGACACTGTGTGGCCGTTGGCACCGTGGCCGCCTTCAGGCTGGCCGGCAACAGCGATACCGAAAGGGTCTCCCGGCTTCTG
>JAVEXH010000073.1:0-9410 GCA_034004175.1 Spirochaetia bacterium | reverse complement strand
TAGGCCTGGATCATGGCTATGGTCTGGGGATGCTCGGTCTGGATGAAGTTGAGCAGGTTGGCAGGGTCAGTCCGCCGTTTGAAGTCGAAAGGCCTCACCTGGAGGGAACTGGTGAGGCGGTTGATGATGTCTATTGCCTTCTGGGAACCCATGGCCTTTTCAAGCAATTCCCTGGCGTAGTCTATACCGCCGCTGGATATGAAATCGCTGGCCATCATCAGTTCCTGGAACTCCATCAGGACCGAATCCTTGAGCTCGGCTTCGACGTTTTCCATTCTGGCAATCTCGAAGGTCAGCGTTTCTATCTCGTCTTCACGCAGATGCTTGAAAATTTCGCTGGAGATCTCGCTTCCCAGGGTAATGAGGAAGATGGCAGCCTTCTGACGGCCATTGAGATCCTTCGCGCTCTTGGGCCGCTTGGCCGAAGAACCTGAGGGGCCACTGGAAGCTGATTTCCCTTTGGCCGGAGCGGCTTGAGCCATGGCTTATTCCTCCCTGAGCCAGGTACGCATGAGCTGGGCAACGTCTTCCGGATGTTCCTTGGCCATATTGATGGCATGTTCCTGAAGATCCAGCCGCTTGCGTTCCTCGACGGACATTGACACCTCGATATTCTGTTCCTCTGCCTGACGGATGGCATTCTCCCTGAGCATCTGCTGCTCCAGGGCACGTTTCTCCTCGGCAATGCGCCGCCTTCGCTCCAGCTCCCTGGATACCAGCCGGAACACTATGAAAGCCACCAGCAGGAATGCCAGACCGATCAGCGAATACAGTATCACACTCCGAACCTGCTGCTGCCGGAGATAGGCTTCGTCTTCCACCCTGAACTGGTTGGTACGATCAAACTGTATATTGCGGACAGTAACCGAATCACCCCGCATCCTGTCGAAACCGATGGCATCCCGTATCAGGGCAGCCGCCGCGTCCAGGTCTGACGGAGGTACGGCTACGTATTCCCGCTCTATCCCACCTTCAGGTTTGACCAGGGGCGTACCTTTGTCAGTATACTTCCATTTCCACAATCCGTCGATGTTTACGGACACTGTCACACGGTCTATGCCAGGGGACTTGTCTTCAACACTGTTGCGCTTGTTGATGGCTTCATTCTCGATGACATGGGTCTGGGTTGCCTTGCCTACCATGTTTTGCAGGTCGGCATAGGCTGGTGCAGTCTGGCCTTCCATGCCGGCAGGGCCTTCGGGATTGAAACCTGTCCCCTGGTATTCATAGGTGGTCCGCTCGGTTCCGATGGTCACCGAAGACAGGATATCCGAATCATCATACGGGGTCAGAGGATTGTCAGGTTTGAGGGTGAAAGGAAAATACTCCTCGGTGGCCACATTCTTCTTGCTCATGTCCATGTCGATCTTTATGTTCAGATCACGGACGCGGTCCTCGGTGTAAATCTGCTGGAGCGCCTTGAGTATGGCTGCCCTGTACTGGGCCTCCATGCGCTGGACCAGCAACTGCTCCTGCTTGGTGCGTTCAAGGCGGTCAAAATCCTCAAGACCGGTAAAATCATTGAGGACCATCCCGTTCTGGTCGGTGATGACAATATTCTCGTCAGCAAGGCCGGAAACAGCAAACTTTATGATCTTCTGTATACCCTCAAGCTGTTTGCGGTTGGTGGCGATGTCTGAGCCGGGCCGGGGATAGATGATGACGCTGGCGGTAACCGGTTTCTGGTCTGCCGCAAACAACCTGTCCTCCGGAATCTCTATGACCACATTGGCCTTGTCCACCGAAGCAATGGATTCGATGTGACGGGTAACCTCCTGGATTATGGCCTTCCGGAGGTTCACATTGCGTTCAAAATCCGTAACCGTGAAGCGGTCGATGGAGAATATGGCCCAGGGATCGGTACCTTTCGGAACCAGATCCTCCCGCATGAGCAAGGCATTGGCCTGGGCACGGGTATCCTCATCCTTGACATAGATGATGTTTCCCTCCCCGACCTCGAAGGCGTAGCCTTCGGCATCGAGGCGGCTTGTTATGAGGCGCAACTCATCATCACTCTGGATAGGCGTGTTTATCAGCCGTACCATGGTTGGCGTGCTGGATACCGATACCAGCAGGACTACAGCAACCACCAGAGCCAGTACTACGCCAGCGAGTATGAGTTTCTGCACTACTCCCCAGGACGACCAGAGCGTCTTCAGACGCTCGCCCATTTTCTTCAGCCATTCGTTCATGTTCCCCCTCCCAGAAGAACGAACGACGGCGGCGCGTGAACGCGCCCCCGGTCAATTCGCATCAGCTTTCGGCGCAGGACTGTCAGGACGTCCTGTCACCTCGTATTGATCAAATCACGCCAGGCCTGCACCACACGGCTCAGGACGGTACGGGTAATATTCAGAGACATATTGGCCTTGGCCATGGCAATGGTGACATCGTGCACATCTATGGCGTCCGGATCGGTCATCATCAACTCCGTGGCATTGGAACTGTCAACCTGGGCGGCATTCACGCCATCGAGGGCCTTGAGCATAGCGTTCTCGAAGGACTGCGGATTGGTACCTTCAGTTGCTTCCCTGGCAGGAGCGGAGCCGGCAAAATGCCTGGGATCCAGGCGGCTGAGGGACAGGCGGTCACCCTTGGGCAGACCGGCATTGGTATTCATACCCTGGCTTGCCGCCGGATATGACACATTGTTTATGCCGAACAGGCTTGACATGGCTTACCTTCCTATCTCGAGGGCCTTCATGAACATGGCCTTGGCTCCGTTCGCTATGGCTGCATTGGCCTCATAGGCCCTGGATGCGGCAATGAGATCGACCATCTCGGTCACCGGATTCACATTCGGATATTCCACATATCCTTCCCTGGGACCACTCTTTATGGCATCCGGATGGGTCGGATCGTACACCAGGCGCAATTCTGCGGCATAATCTTTCTGGATTTCCTTGACCCTGACGCCGTCGCCGGCTCCGTTGTCCCACTGGTCAGGAAGGAAGGGAAGCCTGAAATATGGAGTATCAGTACGGGGCCGCAGAACCACCCTGCTTCTCCTGAAGGGGCCGCCCTCGGTGGTGCGGGTGGTGGACTGATTGGCGATGTTGTCGGCAATCACGTCCTGGCGTAGCCGTTCGGCGGTCATGCCTGTTGCCGCTATGTTGATGCTCGTGAACATGCCCATCATTATGCTCCTTATCTAAGGACCAGGTTTACCTGGTTGAATTCGAAGGCCGCGGCCTGGGTCATCATGGTGTACCGGAGCTGGTTCTTCATGGCATCCATGAATTCCTGTTCCGGATCAACATTGTTGCCGTTGTTCTTGGTGGTCGACAGGTAGTCAAGGACCCTGCGAGGCTGCACCGCCCGCCAGTCGGCGGTTTTATCGGAATGGATATGCCGGGGATCTGTAGCAGCCACCACGGTACGGGGCTGGTTGTTCTGGCTGTCCAGGGCACGCTTGAGACTGGCCTCGAAATTTATCTCCGACCGCTTGAAATTGGGTACGTCGGCGTTGGCGATGTTGTTTGCAATTACCCCATAACGGAGGCTGGACACGTCCATGCTCCGCTGGAGTAGCTCAACTGTCTTACCGAAGGTCGTATTCTCAAGCATCCATTCTCTCCTTGGCGCCGGTTGCGCCCCATATATACCTATCGGCCCATCTCCCCTGCCGGTTTAGCAAGCGGTTTTCTGTCCACTTGGCAGGTCCGGGTTCCTACAATATGAACTTGGCCAGATCCTCGGTCTCGAAAACACCCTTGAAGCGCTCATCCACAAAATCCGGGCCTATTTCCACCTGCTGGCCGGCCATGCCCGGTGCGTCGAAAGACAATTCCTCCAGCAGGCGTTCCATTATCGTATGCAAACGCCGGGCGCCGATGTTTTCGGTTCTGGCATTGGCACGCTCGGCTATCGTTGCCAGAGCATCCACCGCGGAATCGGCAAAACTCAGGCTTACGCCTTCCGTTCCAAGAAGCTGGATGTACTGGGTAACCAGAGCATTCTCCGGTTCGGTGAGGATACGCTTGAAATCGGCTGCAAGAAGAGCCTCCAGCTCCACCCTGATAGGAAATCGGCCCTGGAGTTCGGGGATGAGGTCCGACGGCTTTGATACATTAAAGGCTCCGGCAGCGATGAACAGGACATGGGTGGTATCGACCACACCGTACTTGGTGCTTACCTTGCAGCCTTCCACGATTGGCAGGATATCCCGCTGGACACCCTCACGCGAGACATCCATGCCACCTGAGCGGCCCTCACGGGTTGCTATCTTGTCAATCTCGTCTATGAATATGATGCCGGATTGCTCTACCCGTTCCCGGGCCTCTGCGCCGGCCTTGTCCTTGTCCACCAGACGTTCGGATTCCTCTTCCAGTATCACACGCCTGGCATCCTTTATGGACATGGCCTTCTTTTTCTTCTTGCCGCCGAACAGGTTGGCTATGCCGGAAAAAGCCGATTCAAGTTCTTCCATCTGCTGGCCAGCGAACAATTCCATAGTTGGTGCCACCTGGGCACTTACCTGCAGTTCGATGATGCGGTCATCAAGGCTGCCAGCCCTGAGAAGGGCCCTGAATTTCTCACGGGTAGGTGAAGCCGGCGTTTCACCGGTCATGGGTTGGGGAGCAGCAGAAGGAACCATTGAAGACGATGGGGATGAAGATCCTTGCACCAGAGGGGATGCGGCAAACCAGTCAGCAGCCTGACCAGGTGTACCGGCGGATGCGGCTGCCGCAGGCCTGGCATCATCGCGCTGGGCTGGCGAACTGCCTTGACCTGAGCCTGAACTGGATCCCGAGCCAGATCCTGTGCTGGTCCCGATGCCGGGCAACAGGAGATCCAGCAGGCGTTCCTCGGTACGTTTCTCCGCATCACTGCGTACACGTACTGTCATTTCTTCCATCACGATGCGGTAGCCAGCGGCCATGAGATCCCTGACCATGGATTCCACATCCCGGCCTACATAACCAACCTCGGTATACTTGGTAGCCTCCACCTTCACGAAGGGTGCTCCGACAAGCTTGGCCAGGCGTCTGGCTATTTCAGTCTTGCCTACGCCGGTGGGCCCGATCATGAGGATGTTCTTCGGTGCTATTTCATCCTGCACATCCGCAGGAAGGAGCTTGCGTCTGAGCCTGTTGCGCAGGGCTATGGCCACCGCACGTTTTGCCCGGTTCTGGCCGATGATGTGGCGATCCAGTTCCTCGACAATACGCGCCGGGGTGAATACCTCGAAATCCTCATCCATCAGAGTTCCTCCACCAGGATGCGCTCATTGGTATAGATGCAGATGCCCCCTGCTATGCCAAGACTGCGTTTTGCGATTTCTGCCGCAGAGAGGTCGCTCGAATCCAGATAGGCTAGTCCCGCCGCATAGGCATAGGGCCCCCCGGAGCCGATGGCGATGACATCTTCGGCCGGTTCGATGACATCACCGGTACCGGACAGAAGCAGGGTCTTCTCGCTATCTGCAACCAGGAGCAAGGCTTCCAGTTTGCGGAGGATCTTGTCCGTCCGCCAATCCTTGGCCAACTCCACTGCTGCCCTTGTAAGATCTCCCGAATATTCCTTTACCTTGGCCTCGAAATGTTCCAGCAAGGTAAAGGCATCGGCTGTAGCTCCTGCAAAGCCGGTGAGTATCTTGCCATCGTATATCTTGCGCACCTTGCGTGCGTTGCTCTTCATGACTGTATTGCCCATGGTTACCTGGCCATCACCTGCCATGGCAACCTTGCCGTTCCGGCGTACTGCCATGATGGTGGTTGATCTGATCTTCATGATGTTGCCTCCGTTGCGCCATTCGCCCTTCGTAGTGCTGCATGTGGATGGGCGCTCCTGTAAACCGCCCGCAGGCGGTCTACATCTACATGGGTGTATATCTGGGTAGTGGAAATGTTCTCGTGACCAAGCAGTTCCTGCACTACCCTGATGTCCGCGCCACCTGCCAGTAGGTGGGTGGCAAAGCTGTGCCTGAACCCATGGGGTGACAATCCGCGGCCGGTGCCGGACTTCCTGACATATCCCTCTATGATGTACGCGATGCCCCGGGTGGTCAGTGCGCCACCCCTGGCATTGATGAACAGGTGCCCCTCAGGCCGTTCGGCCTTGATCCGTGCCGAGCGGTAAGGAAGCCAGTTGCGTATGGCTTCCACCGCTGGTTCGGACAGGTACACGATCCGTTCCTTGGCTCCCTTGCCCCTGACCTTGGCTCTTCGCTCCTGCAGATCCACCAGGCCCATTTGGAGGCCGGCCAGTTCGGATACGCGGCACCCGGTACTGTACAGAGTCTCGAACAGGGCACGGTCCCGGGCCCCGGCAAAACCATCACCAGATGCAAGGCCGATGAACTCGTCCATCTCGGCCTCGAACATGAAGTTCGGAAGCCCCCGGGGATTCGGCAGACCTTCCACATCACCTGCCGGATTAACCTTGCCCTTGGTCCCGCCATAGCGGGCCAGATAGCGATATAGCCCCTTTACCGCCGACAGGGCGCGGTTCACCGAAGCAGGCGCGTATTTTGCCTTGACCAGGGCAGCCACAAAGCCGCGTATCTCCGTGGCATCGGCATCTTCCACTGCGATGCCACTGCGCCTGCATGAAGCTTCGAACAAGGCAAGATCCTTGCGGTATGAAGATACCGTCTGAGGCGACAAAGAGCGGATGGCTTCTATGTATGCCAGGTACGCATCAATCGCTCGTGCCATGCTCGTCTTCCTGACTGTGCAGGTAATCGCACGCCGGGTTTATGCAGGCCTTGTACGACCCGCGCTTCTTGTCAAACTTCTCAACCAGGAACCAGCCGCATTTGGGGCAGTAACTGTTGGTAGGCTTGTAATAGGTTATGAAATCACACTCAGGATACTTCGAGCAGCCGTAGAACTCCCTGCCCCGGCCTTTGGCCTTGCGTCTGGCTACAATCTCGCCATCACAACCCTCACGGGGGCAGCGGGCCAGGGGAATGCTTCTGGTATTCCTGCATTCGGGGAAGCCGGTGCAGGCAAGGAAAAAACCAAAACGTCCCAGTTTCTTGACCATGGGTTTGCCGCACTTCTCGCAGACCTCATCGGTGGCTTCATCCAGGGAACCACGGTAAGACTGGAGGTTCTCCATGATCTCGTCGATCCTGGCTTTGAAGGGTCCGTAGAAATCCTTCATGGCCACAACCCAGTCCCGCTTGTTCTCTTCTACCTCATCCAGCATGGATTCCATGCCTGCCGTGAATCCGGCATCAATCACTGCCGGAAACGATTCAACCAATATATCGTTGATCATCCGACCCAACGTTGTTGGTACAAGCTGGCGGTTTTCCCTGGTTACGTAATAACGTTCAAGCAGAACCGAGATGATGGGTGCGTAGGTTGATGGTCGTCCTATGCCCTTCTCCTCGAGTATCCTGATGATGGATGCATCGGTGTACCGGGCGGGTCCCTGGGTAAAATGCTGTTCCGGCCGGTAGCCTTCCAGCTTGAGCTCATCACCCACATGCATTTCAGGCAAGGCAGTTTCCTTGTCTTCCTTTGTGGCCAGCAGTTTGATCACCTTGTAGAAGCCCTTCTCGACCAACCGGGATGAGTTGATCCTGAAGATGGCCTGCCCGGCAGCGGCATCTATGGCAAGGGACCGCTGTTTTGCGGGTGTCATCTGGCTTGCCAGGAAACGCTCCCAGATTATGCCATACAACTTCTGCTGATCCTTGTTCAGGTATTCCTTGATGGCCTCCGGCGAATATGCCAGGGTCGTGGGCCTGATGGCTTCATGGGCATCCTGGGCCTTCTTGTCCGTGGCATAGAAAACCGGTTCCGCCGGTAGTTCAGCTGGATAATGGGTACCCAGATATTCTCTGACTTCCTTGAGGGCCACATCGGAAACCCGTACCGAGTCGGTACGCATGTAGGTGATCAGACCAATGCGGGTGGATCCGATGTTTATGCCCTCATACAATTGCTGGGCCAGCTGCATGGTCTTCTTGCTGGTAAAGCCAAGCCGGTTGGCCGCTGTCTGCTGCAGCTTGGATGTGGTGAAGGGAGGCTTGGGTTTAACCGTGCGCTCGGTTTCGCGGATATCCGCGATCATGCAGGGCAGGCCGCTGATGGCCTGCATGACCGCAAGGACTTCTGCTTCCTTGCCGAGTTCCGCCTTGTCACCCTTATAGCTTACAAGCTGGCCACTGAAGGAATAGCGGCCTTTCTTGAAATCGGCCTCGAGGGTCCAGTATTCCTCGGGTATGAAGGATTCTACTTCCTTCTCCCTGTCACAGATGAGGCGCAAAGCCACAGACTGGACTCTACCTGCCGAGAGACCATTCTTGACCTTTTTCCAGAGCACCGGCGACAGGTTGTAGCCAACCAGACGATCCAGAACCCGCCTGGCCTTCTGGGCATTGACCTTGTCCTCATCAAGCACACCGGGAGCCTTGACCGCATCCCGGATGGCCTGGGGGGTTATTTCGTTGAAGACGATGCGCTTTATCTCCAGGCCCGGATTCTTCAGGGCCAGGGAATTGCGGATATGGTAGGCTATTGCCTCCCCTTCACGGTCATTATCAGAGGCCAGCAGCACTGTTTCAGCCTTCTTGGCATATTTCTGCAGTTCCTTGAGCAATTTGGCCTTGCCCCGTATGGTCAGGTATTCGGGTGTGAAGTCGTGTTCCACATCCACCCCTATGCGGGATTTTGGCAGATCGATGAGATGACCCATGGATGCCAGTACCACATAACGGGAACCGAGATACTTCTCGATGGTCTTGGCCTTGGCAGGCGACTCGACGATGACCAGGGTAGTCTTGTCTTTCTTCCCGGCCTTGGTCGTCTTTTTCTTTTGTGCGTTCGCAGTCGTCTCGCTAGCCATTATGAAAATCTCCTAAAGTACATGGTGTCGGGATACGGACCCGCCAGATTCAATGCCGGAAGCGAAGGCCATCCCTGGCCCGCTCCAGCCATACCAGTCACTCAGTATCTCCTGCAGATCCTCTACAGCCGGAGCCCCATCACTTGCCAGGGCATCAGAACCAGCTGACCGGAGGCCTCCCCTGCAGGCTTCGGCCACATAGACATCCCTACCCTCTTCAAGGGCAAAAGAAGCGGTGATCAAAGCACCTGAACCAGTGGGAGCCTCTACGACAACCGTTGATCTGCACAGGCCGGCCAGTATCCTGTTCCGCTCCGGGAAAGTCCACCTGGAAGGTGTCACCCCTGGTGGATACTCGGATATCAGGCCGCCACCACCACTGATCATCCGCATGGCCAGTTCCTTGTTGGCCCGGGGATACACAGTGTCTATGCCGCAGCCAAGTACAGCAAAAGTCGGACCGCTACCAAGGAGGGCTCCCCTGTGCGCTGCCGCATCTATACCTCTGGCCAGACCGGAAACGACGGGGATTCCTGCTGCAGCAGCCTCGCGGGCAAATCCGGCAGAAATCTTCAGCCCGTTCCCGGTTGGATACCTGGTGCCGACTA
>JAVEXH010000072.1:0-9493 GCA_034004175.1 Spirochaetia bacterium | reverse complement strand
GGACGATACACATCCGATGTTCTATCATATGGCAGGAAAGGGGCAATCTGATGGAAGGATTAGTCAGGATCGCTGACAACCTGTACCGAGGGTTGGATGCGGTGATAGAGGAAGCCTTGCGAAGGCAGTACGCAACGGAAGGCAAGCTATGGGACAGGTATGGCGACGAGGGCATGGAAAAATCACTCCGCGATTCCCGGTATAACATGTCCTACCTCCTGGCTGCCCTGCGGGCCGGTGATCCAGCCATTCTGGCAGACTACCTAAGCTGGCTGATCGGTCTCTTTGACAGTCTGGGCTTCGGCCCCGGAAGGGCTCTGACCACCTTCAGCTTCCTGGGTGCAACCGCTGCGGCTTCTGTTGACAGCCCGGACGCCGAAACTCTGCTTGCCTTCATCGATACAGCCATAGACCTGGCCAGGACACCGGCTAACGAAGCGGAACCGGCCATGGCCGACCCCAGGGCTTCAGCGTACCTGAACCACATCCTGGGTGAGCGCCGGCAAGCCGCGGTGGACTACATCATGGGCTTGCACGCTGAAGGAGTTCCACTCAAGGACATCTATCTGTCGGTATTCGGTCCTGTACAGCGGGAACTGGGAAGGCTGTGGCAGACCCGCAAGATTGGGGTAGCCCAGGAACACTACGGCACTGCGATAACCCAGCTGGCCATGGCCCGTCTCTACCCTTCCCTTTTCACCGGGGAACGTAAGTCCAGGCGCATGGCTGCCGCCGGCGTGGGCGGAGAGCTTCATGAACTTGGCATCCGTATGGTGGCGGATTTCTTCGAGATGGATGGCTGGGATAGCCGGTATTATGGTGCAAACCTCCCGCCGGCAGAACTGGCCAAGGCAGTAGCTGCAGACAAGCCGGACCTGCTCTGCCTCTCTGCCACCATGCCCTGGCATGTTCAGGATATGAAAGCCACCATCAGTGAAATCCGCAGGGTACCAAGGCTGGCCAGCCTGCCCATCCTGGCCGGGGGAAGACCCTTTGTGGTAAGCCCGGAGCTATGGCGCAGCGTCGGGGCCGATGGTACAGCAGCCACTGCCCAGGGTGCCCTGGAACTGGCCGGGAAACTGGTGGAAAGAGTTGCATGATGGACAACAATGACAAGACGGCAAGACCGGAGTTCGGTGGTTTTGCCGTCTCATGCTCCCCCGATGGTACTGTTGAACGGATACTCAGGGATGATTTCCATGCCATGGCTGTAACCACCATCGGATCCCTCTTTCCGATGGTGGTAGCCAGGGAATCCATGCACAGCGCCCTGGACATGGTAGCCGAAGCCAAGACCGCCGGAGCTGCTTTTGACTATGAATTGCTGATACACACACCTGACAGTACAAGACCTTTACATTTTGCCGCAGCCTTTGAAAATGGCCATCTGATAATCGTGGGCGAAAGCTCCAAGGAAAAGCTCTTCGGCGTCTTCGAGGAACTGTCTGCGGCCTTCAACGAGCGCCTCCGTGATGACCGTGAGATCCTGCGGCAGGCTGCGGTGCGTGACCAGGAAGCCTTTGACGAGATTAGCACCCTGAACAACGAACTGGTGGACATGCAGCGGGAGCTGGCCAGGAAAAATGCAGAACTACGGGAACTGCACGAACTGAAAAACCGCTTCCTTGGCATGGCAGCCCATGACCTGCGCTCACCCTTGTCTGCCATAGTCCTGTACACCGACTTCTTGCTGGACCATTCATCGGAGGGCCTGAGCGGACAGCAGATGGAATACCTCACGGTTGTGCGGGACTCGGGACGCTTCATGGTGCAGCTTATAGAAAGCCTGCTTGACGTATCGGTGATAGAATCCGGCTCTGTGAACCTTGACTGGCAACAAACGGACTTGTCTGCCCTGGCCGCCCGCCTGGCAACCCGGATGAGCCCTTTGGCTTCATCCCGGGACATCGGTATTGCCTGCGAATCGGGTGGGCCCATCCAGTTCTGGTTTGACCCATCCAAAATCGAACAGATCCTGGACAACCTGCTGGGCAATGCCCTCAAATACTGCCCCAGCGGCTCCTCGGTCATCATCCGCACGGAAACCATCGGCAGGGAGGCTATAGTCGAGGTGGTGGACAATGGTCCCGGCATCCCCCAGGACGAACAAGCCAGGCTCTTCACCTTCTTTGGCCGGGGATCGACCAAAAGCCCCCACGGCGAGAAGGCAGTGGGACTCGGTCTGGCCATCTGCAAACGCATAGCCGAAGCCCACGGCGGACGTATTGCCCTGGACAGCGAACCCGGCAAGGGAACCACCGCACGGTTGACCCTTCCCCTCGATGTCAAGCTTGACTGAAAATCCTCTTCGGCTGATGTTTCTGCTTGACGTTCAATTAAACTGAACGTTATGATGGTCAGTGCCGCTTCGTAGCAAGTGGCACCAGCCTGCGCATCACGGCTGCCCTCCGGGGTCCCCGCCGGCGCGGAGACCAGTACCGGAGCATAGCCATGCAATACGATCTGCGCAGGCTTCTGGACGCAGCCACCTCGGCAGCGCCCGAAGCAACCTGGATAGGGCTCAGGAAGCGCCGCACAACCGCATACTGGCACCTGGCCAGGGATGGAGCTTTTGACCATTCGTCCAGCGGCTATGACGAAGGTGTCATGGTCGAAGTGTTGCATGCAGGCCAGTTCGGCTACGCTGCCACCCCGGACCTCAGTCCGGCTGGTGTGGCTGCCGCTGCACGTCTGGCATTGCTGACTGCCACGTCTGCCGCAGGACAGGGCGTATACGACTTTGACGCCTCTGTACGACCACCCACCAAAGCCAGCTACACCAGCCCCAGGCTCCGCAAGACAGCGGTGGCTCCGGATGACATTTTTGCCTTCCTCTTCGAGGCCTGTTCAGCCCTCAAGGCCGATGACAAGGTGATACAGACCCTGGCCATGGTGGAATCAGGCCGCTACGACTACGAGATGGTTTCAACTTCCGGAGCCGACATCGAGCAGAGCCTGCATTACCTGGGCACCACCCTGCAGGCAGTAGCCAGGGATGGCGATGTGGTACAGCGTCGAACCGCAAATGGCCCCCGGGGCCTGACCCGTCAGGGCGGCTGGGAACTCCTGGACATACCCGGGCTGCTCGGGAAAGCCGCACAGGTAGGTCGGGAAGCGGTAGAACTCTTGTCCGCAGAGCCCTGCCCTTCGGACCGCCGCACCCTGGTGCTGGCCCCGGACCAGATGATGCTGCAGATACACGAAAGCATCGGACATCCCCTGGAACTGGACCGCATCCTCGGGGATGAACGCAACTATGCCGGCTCCAGCTTTGTGAAACTTTCGGATTTCGGCAATTTCCGCTACGGCTCGGAGCTCATGAATGTAAGCTATGACCCGACAGTGCCTGGCGAACTTGCCGGCTACGCCGCCGACGAGATAGGCGCCCTGGCCCGCAAGGAACTGCTGATAGACAAGGGCATACTGGTACGCGGTCTGGGCAGCCTGGAGAGCCAGGCCCGTTCCAAAGTTCCCGGGGTTGCCAACCAGCGGGCCACCAGCTGGAACCGCCCTCCCATGGACCGCATGGCCAACCTGAACATCGAACCAGGAAAGACCAGCTTCAAGGATATGATAGCCGGCATAGAAAAAGGCGTGTTCATGCAGGCCAACCGCTCTTGGTCAATCGACGACTACCGCAACAAGTTCCAGTTCGGCTGCGAATACGGCACCCTGATAGAAAACGGCAAACTGACCAGAACCGTCCGTGATCCCAATTACCGTGGCATCTCCAGCAATTTCTGGCGCAACCTCGCGGCAGTAGGGAGTCCTGAAACCTTTGAATACTTCGGCACTCCCAACTGCGGCAAGGGTGAGCCAAACCAGGTGATCTTCGTGGGACACGCCAGCCCTGTCTGCGCCTTTGCGGACGTTGAAGTTTTCGGAGGCGGAAAATGAACAAGGTATTCAAACAACATTTCGAGGCCGTCTCGGCCTTTGTACTCGGAGAATTGCGCACCGATGAAACGGGTACAGGCGGGAAGGGGAAGGGCGAACAAGCCGCCCTCAGCTATTCCGCCGAGGAATCGGCCTTCATGCGCTTCAACAATGCCAAAGTCAGGCAATCCGGAACGGTCACACAGTGTAGCCTGGGCATCAAATTGTGGAAGGGACCAAAAAGCTACAGCTTCCAGCTTGGCCTGAGCGGCGACATTGCCAAGGATGAAGAAGCCTTGGCACAGGCACTGGGACAAGCCAGGGCCACCCTGCCCCTCCTGCCGGACGACCCCTACCAGGCTGTTCCCGAGGCGGCCGACCGCTCCGAGGTCCATTATCCCGGGAGCCTCGTGCCCAGGGAAGACATTCCTGCCAGGATACTGCAACCGGCAGCGGGCATGGACTTCACCGGCATCTATTCCCAGGGTCTCATGTGCCGCGGCTCGGCCAATTCCGCCGGGGCCAGGCACTGGTTCTCCACCGAAACCTTCCTGGTTGACTACTCAGCCTGGCTGCCCACCGGCAAGGCAGTGAAGTCGACCTTTGCCGGCAGGGACTGGAACGACCAGGCCTATGCCGCCAGGCTGGCCGAGACCCGCAGGTCACTTGAAAACCTGGGCAAACCTGAAAAGGTACTCCAGCCAGGAAAGTACCGGGCCTTCATAAGCGCCGATGCCATGATGGAGTTCATACCCTTCTTCTCCTGGGATGGCCTGGGCGAGCGCGGCATACGGCAGGGAGACAGCGCCTACCTGGCCCTGCGTGAGGGTCGTGACAGCTTCTCGCCGATCTTCGGCGTAAGCCAGGACTTCGGACTCGGGGTGGAGCCTGCCTTCAACGAGGACGGCGAACTGGCACCCCAGGGCCTGCGCCTGATAGACGGCGGCAAGCTGGCCAACACCCTGGTCTGCTCCCGGACTGCCAAACAGTACGACCTTGTCTCCAACAATGCCCCCGAGAGCGAGGAAGCCCGGTCCATCGCCATAGATGCCGGTGACCTGCCCGAGGCCGACGCGCTGACCGCCCTGGGAACCGGCGTCTACATCTCCAATTTCCACTACCTGAACTGGAGCGATCCTGCCACCGCACGGGTGACCGGCATGACCCGCTTCGCCTGCCTCTGGGTGGAGGACGGCAGGATAGTTGGCCCGATGAAGGACATGCGCTGGGACGAATCCCTGTACGAACTGTTCGGCAGCAACCTGGAACGGGTCACGAAGGAACGGCACCTGGTGGTGGAGAACCTCACCTACGACCAGCGCATGGTCGGCGGCAGCCTGGTACCGGGAATACTGGTGAATGGTTTGAACTTTACGCTCTGATCGGTGTAGCCCCGGGAAGAAACTCAGTAATGCGGCGGCCGCTCCTGGGCCGCCATATCGGAGGTTCCGGGGCGCTTCTCGTTGCCCATCTCGGCAAGCCTGGCCAAGGTTGCCTGTATCTTCTCTTCCAGGGAGTCCAGGCGTTTGCCGTACTCGTAGACCAAGCCGCTCAGCTCGCTGATGGTCTGATCCTGGTAGGCAAACTTGATCTCAAGGGCTTGGAGCCTGGCGGTGTTATCGTTGTCCATAATTTCCTTTCATTCAGATCGAGGACCGGAGGGTCTTTCCCGACCGGCGGCCAGAGTTGGCCGGCCAGATTCGGCCAGCCGGTTGGCCAAGGCCATCTGCCGTCGGCTCAACCCTCGATGATGGCTGCCAGCTCTTCCCAGCGCGCCGTCCTGGCATCGATGAGGCCTGCAAGTTCGGCATAGCGGCGGCTTGCGCTTTCCATATCTGCCGGGCTGGCCCCGGAGGCAAACAGGGCTTCCAGACGGGATTTTTCATCTTCAAGGGACGCTATCTGGTCCAGAATGCCCTCGTATTCCTTTTTCTCTGCCCAGCTTGCCTTGCGGGGCTTGGCCCGGGCTCCTCCGGCTGACGCATCGTTTCCTATGAATTTGCCGTCCCCGGCAGCAGCGCCAGCGACTTGAGCCGCAGCCTGTCTGGCCACCTCGTCGGCCTTGGCCTTGAGGGCGTCCGCCTCGGCCAGTTCACGCAGGGCCTCGCGGTATTCGCCGTACGGCCCGGGATACAGTTTAGCCTGGCCGCCGGCATCCAGGGCTATGGTGGTGGCCGTGACCCCGTCCAGGAAGGCGCGGTCATGGGATACGGTTATCACACATCCATCAAAGTCCTCTATGTAATTCTCCAGCAGTTCGATGGTGTCTATGTCCAGATCGTTGGTTGGTTCGTCCAGGATGAGCAGGTTGGGGCCCTCGGCCAGCACCGACACCAGCTGCAGGCGTCGCAGTTCGCCACCTGACAGGGTGGAAAGGCGCTGGTCATGCATGTCACGGTCGAAGAGGAAGCGCTCCAGCAGGCGCTCGGGTTCCAGCACCAGACCGCCCCCGAGCTGGACCAGCTCCGACTTGGAGCGGATGAACTCCAGCATGCGCTTGTCCTTGGGCAGGCCGTCGGCACTTTGGCCGTAGTAGGAGACCACGGTGTTGTCGCCCCGGACCACTGTACCTTCGCTTGGGCTGATAACTGCTGCCATGATGCCTAGCAGGGTAGTCTTGCCGGAACCGTTGGGGCCCACAACCCCGATCCGGTCGCCCTTGCCGAACTCGTATGAAAAGGGCTGCAGCACCCGGCGGCCGTCGTAATCCTTGGCCACGCCTTTGAGTTCCAGGATCTTGCGGCCCAGCCTGCGGGAGGCAGAGCTGAAGGCTCCCATGCCAACCGGCCTCTCGAGGCCGGAGTTCTGCATGTCCTTTATCAGGTCCTTGCGACGCTCGCTCTTGGTGGCCCTGGCCCTAGCGCCTCGCATGAGCCACTTCATCTCTATCTTGAGTATGGTCTCCCGCCTTGCATCGGCCTTCTCCAGGGAGTCCCAGCGCTCCCGGCGCATTTCCAGGAAAGTGGAGTAGTTGCCCGGATATGAAAATATCGCGGAGCGGTCCACTTCCAGGATGCGCTGGCATACAGCGTCCAGGAAAGCCCTGTCATGGGTCACCAGCAGGAAGGCAAAGGTCGACGACAGGAGTTTCTTCTCCAGCAGTTCGATGGCATCAAGATCAAGATGGTTGGTAGGTTCGTCCAGCAACACCAGGTCTGCACCGACAGCCAGGCAGCGGGCCACCGCCGCCTTCTTCACCATGCCGCCGGACATGCCGTCCATGATGGTATCTACATCGGGCAGACCGAACTCCGTGCACAGGGAGGCATAGCGGCGTTCCAGCACAAAGCCGCCCTCTTCTTCCATCCGGTGGTTCAGTATACCCATACGGCGGGCGTCCACATGGATGCGGCCATGCACTGCGTCCTCGTACTCCCGCACCAGGGCTGCCAGGGGAGACTCGCCCTCAAGCAGGAAGTCCCGGAGGCTCATGCCGGGCGTGGCAATGGGGTTCTGTGGCAAGACGGACACAGCCAGACCGCGCTTGCGGGCCAGGGTACCCTCGTCTATCTCCAGGGCGCCGGAAAGCACCCGCAGGAAGGTGGACTTGCCCGCTCCGTTGCGGCCCACGAGGCCGATGCGCTCGCCTTCTTCGATTCCAAGAGAAACGTCTTTGAACAACGGCGTGCCGATAAGCGTCTTGGCCACACCGTCGAGGGATAGTATGTTCATGGGTAAGCCGAGCATACCCGGAAACGGGGGGTGGAGAAAAGAGGGCGCTTGTCCCTCCAGGTATCTCAGTCCCCCTGGATATCTCAATCCGGGATGTCTGAAGCTGGTTGAACCTGGGGATCCGCAAACCGCTTGCAGACGATCCTGCTTGCCCAGGGAAGTCCCGACAGGATCAGGAAGGAAGTCCCGATGAATACCGGCGTGTAGCCGAATCGGGTAATGAAAAAACCAGCCAGCACCGGATACACAAGAACCGCCAGGCTGCCGGCTCCGGCTATCCCTGTATACACAGCCCTGTTCTCATCAGTGGAGATCTCGAGAAGTATTCCCGGGATGGTTATCTGGTACGCCGTCAGGGTCGAACCGGAGATCAGGAAGAGCAGCGGATAGATCAGGGGAGCATTTCTCAGCATCAGGGCCAGCAGGGGAAGGGTTGCGCCAGCGATGATGAAATAATAGAGAATCCCCTTGTATTTAGGACTCTTGTGAAAGGTGTTCAGAAAAAGATTGGCTGCCAGAGCACCGGTCATCTGAAGAAGAAGAAAGTTGCCTGCCCGGGCTCCGCTGACTCCAGATGATTTTCCGGCCAAGGAGATCAGAAAAGGTATCCAGGCCAGGGTTATCCCCGCTGTATTTATCATAAGCAGATATTTCTGAAGGTTTTTGTCTTCCCGGAGCACGCTTGCAAAGGTGGAAAGCTTTTTACCCTGATCCGGTACTTTTTTTACCGAAGCCTCCGGTTCCCGGATGGCCCAGAATCCCATCGAGGCAACGAAGAGCAGCCCCGCAGCTATGAAGAACAGGTATGCGTAGTTATAGGGATAGGAAAAACGCCCAAGAATGAGCCGTACAGAGAGGGCGGACAGAATCACACCAATGCTTGCGGTCGTCTGTTTGATGACAAAGAACCGTTTCCGTCGGGAAGGATCAATCGCTTTTCCAAGGATGTCCATATAGGAAATATTGGCAAAAGAACCACTGAACGAAAAAACGGCCATTATCAACAAGATGCCTGCTATCCTGAGCAGCAATACATGATTCCCCGAAGCCCGGCTGCCGGTAATCAGGAAAACGCCCAGCATGAACAGTGCGGTGACCCGCAGTGAAATACTGGCGATCAGGAAGGGCTGTTTGCGTGGACGGTACATGAGCATGCCCGCGAAAAACAGTTGCATCACATTGGTTCCACCGACAAGAATTGCTGTCAGCAGCCCCAGATGAAATGCAGTACCCTCCGACACACTCTTTGGAACATCAGGAGGGCTAATCTCCCTGGCTTCAATTACCACCGTTTACCATGATATCGTTCTAGAAGAAGAGGTGACAGCCCCCCTGGGGCAGGAACCAGTCATGGGGCTGTTCCCCGATTTTCAATCACCTGGAACTGCTCCTGCAAGGTAGTGGGGTATCGCAATGAACCTTGAACAGATAATCGCCGCCTTGGCCAATGCCTACGGCCCCCGGGGCTGGTGGCCCCTGCCGTCAAAAGCCGGGCAGGCTGGACGCAATGCCGGCGGGTACCTTCTATCCCGTTCTGTTCCGGTTGGACCCGATGCTCCGGGCTCCAGGATTCCGGCCCCTGACCGTGAACTACGGCAGGCCGCCCGTTTCGAGATAGCCGTGGGAGCAATACTTGCCCAGAACACTGCATGGAGAGGGGCTTCAAAGGCCGTGGCTGCTTTGGCCATACACGGCTTGCTTGCGCCGGGAGCAATCCTTGCAGCCGATGCAGCGCAACTCGCAGACCTGTTGCGTCCCGCCGGCACCTTTGCCCGCAAGGCTGTCTACCTCAAGACCCTGGCCGCCGCCTGGCCCTGGCTGGATGCCGGCATCCCGGAACGCAGCAGGCTTCTGTCCTTGCGCGGCATAGGCCATGAAACTGCTGATTGCATACTGTGCTACTGTTATGGAGAGCCACGTTTCGTGGCCGACGCCTACGCCAGAC
>JAVEXH010000071.1:0-9521 GCA_034004175.1 Spirochaetia bacterium | reverse complement strand
CAGGGACGGCCTGTTCAGCAAGAATGACATAATCTGCGAGATAGGCCAGGTGATAGCAGGCCGTA
Organism: Spirochaetia bacterium; assembly: GCA_034004175.1. Lineage (GTDB taxonomy): Bacteria > Spirochaetota > Spirochaetia > Treponematales > UBA12059 > MIBM01. The sequence goes on along the minus strand of JAVEXH010000071.1, from coordinate 9,456 downwards.
ACCCCGGCCGCCTTTCCGAAACAGAGATAACCGTTTTCGACGCCACCGGTCTTGCAGCCCAGGACATACTCACCGCCAGGGAATTGCTTGGCAAAGCCGCAAGGCTTGGCTTCGGCACAAGCGCAGCACTCTGAACGTCACAGGAGAACAATCATGCCACGAAGCACCATGCAAGGAACCATCAAGCCGACAGACCAGCTCAAAGCTTTGTGCAGAAACCATTTCCCCAGGGTCGTCGAACTGCGGCACCACTTCCACAAGCACCCGGAACTGGGACACCAGGAGTTCGGCACCGCAAGAATCGTAGCCGATGAACTGCGAAGGCTGGGAATCGAGGTAACCGAGAAGGTTGAAGCCACCGGTGTCGTAGGCATCCTGAAAGGCGCACACCCGGGCAGAACCCTCATGCTCCGGGCGGACATGGATGCTCTTCCCATACAGGAGAACACCGGCCTGGACTATAAATCCGTTGTTCCGGGGCAGATGCACGCCTGCGGCCACGACGGACACACGGCCAACCTCCTGGGTGTGGCCATGGTACTGAGCCAGCTGAAGGATCAGTTGCATGGAACGGTGAAGTTCATCTTCCAGCCCGATGAAGAGTACGACAGTGGCGCCAAGGCCATGATACAGCTAGGAGTCCTTGAGAATCCAACCGTGGATGCCGCCTTTGGCCTCCACTTCTGGGGCAGTGTTCCCGAAGGACAGGTTCATATAAAAGGCGGCCCCTTCATGGCCGCGCCGGACAAGTTCACCTTCAGGGTGATCGGCAAGGGTGGACACGCCGCCATGCCACACCTCTGCGTCGACCCGGTCCTGCTCACCGTCCAGGCCATCAATGCCATGCAGACCATCATCAGCCGGAAGAAGAGTCCTTTCGTTCCCGCTGTCATATCGTACTGCTCTCTGCATGCACCCAGTGAATACAACACCATCCCCGACGAGGTTACCGTCACGGGAACCATACGCACCTTCGATGCCGACCTGCGCAACTGGATCATCACGGAGATGGAAGCCACCCTGAAGGGTATCACAGAGTCCCAAGGCGCACGGTATACATTCGAAATTGCCGAGGATTTTGCCCTGCCTGCGGTGGTCAACGATCATGAACTGGCCAATCTGGTGAGGCAGGCCGCAAGGAAGGTGGTTGATCCGGCCTTGGTCATTGAACCCCGGGAACCGTCCATGGGGGCAGAAGACTTCTCGTACTTTTCCCAGAAGGTGCCTTCGTGTTTCTTCTTCGTGGGCATAGCACCGGCAGGCACGGAAGTGGTGCACCACAGTCCGGAGTTCCAGTGGGATGACCGGAACCTCGAGACAGCCATGCTGGTGATGTCCCAGGCGGCGGTGGACTACCTTCGGGGAACATCCACATAGGCAGTCCGGGCCATTCTGCCGATGATGTAGGTAATGTCAAAAGCTGGAGCCAGGGGGCAAGATGTGCGGAAAACAGCACTGCTTCTGTTGCTGGGGATTGGCCTGTCTGTTGTTGTGTTTGCCACTGGCTATGCCCTGGGCAGAGGGAATGAGCATAGACGATCCGAACTCTATCGTGCAGCTGCAAAACTCGAGTACAACGAGCTCAGAAATGCCTCCGACCGATCCATGGAGCAACTTCGACTCAGCCTGGACCAGTCTCAAGCTCGAGCTGAATCTGTGGTCGGAAGACTCGCAGGAGCTGTACAGCTTGCTGGAGGCATTGCAGACCGAAGCCGAAGGGTTACGGTCCTCATTGACGCTATCGACGGAGCAATTACTGGCCTCCGAGGCAGCACGACTGGAGGAACGCCAGGCAACTGAGTTGCTCCTGGTCGATGCACACCGCAGGGCGGACGAAGCGGACAACAAGGCCAGCGAAGCTGGTCTGCAAGCCGAACGAGCTTTCGCCTCCCGGACCCGCTGGCGGAACCTGGCTATTGGAACGGCAAGTCTGGGCGCTTTAGGGTGGCTCACCGCCTGGACAGCACTCCGGTAGGGCTGGATCATCAAGCCCTCTGGATCATGAAGGCCTGATGAAGTAGAATGGCCCTGCTTCTACACAAACCAACCAGTACTGGACAGCCAATCAGATGCAGAGCTTCATAGTTTCGTTTTCAATCATCATTGTATCGCTTCTATCGGGTTATGCCTTCAACATGCTGATCGTGCGTGGGCTGGTTCCGCTGACACCGGAACAGACCGCTGCCCTGCGCCTGAACATGCAGAAGACATCCCTGCTCGGCATCTATCCCATTGCCTTCCTCGGAGCCATCTGGGTGGCCGATCTGTCAGAGCCTCTGTATTTCCTGCTCCCCTTCATCGGGATTGCAGCCCTGGCAACCGGTCTTGCCTATGGATTGACAGTATCCAGAATGCTGCAGCTCCCACCAACCCGTGCCGGTGTGTTTGCCACCAGTGCCTCCTTTACCAATCTTGGCGCCATCGGCGCTTTGGTGGTATTCATGCTGCTCGGAGAACCCGGATTTGCGCTGATGCCGTTCTACAAACTGCTGGAAGAACTCTGGAACTATTCCATCCTCTTTCCCATCGCCCGTGCCTATGGTGAGCGGTCAACCCCGGGCTCCCGCAGTACGGAAGGGACGTCATTCCGTGCCGGGCTGATGAGGGTGCTGCGGGATCCCTTTCTGCTTGTCTCATTTTCGGCTGTCAGTCTTGGACTGCTCATGAACTTCACTGGAGTCCAGCGACCCGGCTTTTATATCAGCCTGAATAAATTCCTTGTTCCCGCAGGTACCACTCTGCTCCTGTTCGCTATAGGAATGAGGATCCGCTTCACCATAGCCAGAGCGGATCTCAAGCCCAGCCTGCTCATGATACTCGGAAAATCAGTCGTCATTCCGATCATCATGTCCGCCGTGGCCCTTGCCCTGGGACTGGGGCAGACAGCCGATGGTCTGGGTTTCAAGCTGGTGCTCGTCATGGCCGCCATGCCGGTGGCTTTCGTGAGCCTGGTTCCTCCAACCCTGTACAAGCTGGACCAGGATCTTGCAGGCTCGCTCTGGCTGGCCTCAAACGCATCACTTCTGGTCGTCGTTCCCGCTCTTGCCCTGATCCTGCGAACCTGAACCTACACGTACAGCTTCTCGAAGAGGGCGCGTATGGCGCTTGATTCACGCAGGATATTCAGGGCCAGGTCGGAATGTCCCTTGGCGTACCCATTGCCTACAATAAGTTCTATGTCCTTGCCCACCCCTTCGGCTCCCAGGGCAGCCTTGGTAAAGGAAGTAGCCATGGAAAAGAAGTAGATCAGCCCCTGCCCTTTGGTTATCAGAATGGACGTCATCTCGGTATTCGGGACATTCACATTGTTGATGGTAACATCGCAACCGCGCTCACCGGTTATGGCTATCACTTTATGATATACATCAATTGCATCTGTTGCGTCCGCCACAATCACATGGGTGGCAAGCCCCATGTCGACGATACGCTGGGCATTGGCCTTTGAGTACTCAACCACGATCACCTTGCCGTACGGGCCGGCATTCTTCATGGCCTGGTAGCAGCACAGTATGCCAGATTTGCCGCCACCGCCTATGATGCATACCGTATCACCTTCCCTTACCAGGCGATCCACCTGGGCTGGTGCACCGGCTACATCAAGGACCGCAAGGGCAAGATTTTCCGGTATGTCCTTTGGCACCCTGGCGAATATTCCGCTTTCAAAGAGTATGGCCTGGGCAACCACATGCACCTGGTCATGATCAGGATCCAGTTTTTTTATGTATTCAATCTTCAGGGGGGTCAGGGACAGGGAAACCAGGGTGGCTATCCTGTCACCTTTCTGCAGCTTCTTGTCCGGAAAATCCGGTCCGATCTCCCGGACCGTGCCTATCAGCATGCCACCCGAACCTGTCACAGGGTTTTGCATCTTGCCCCGCTCCGCCACAATGGACAGGATCATCTCCTCCATCTTCGCAGCATCACCTTCGCAAACGCCACGGATCTGGGAATAGCTCGCAGAATCTATGTTGAGAGTACTGACATCAATGAGTACCTCGTTGTCATAGATGACCATGGTGTTGTTCAGCTTCTGGGCGGGCTGAGGCAATATCTTCCTGGAATCCAGAACCCGGTGGCTGCCATAGCGGCAGCCTTTACCTCTGGCTGAGGCCGTATCCGTACTCGATTCATCCATCATGTTATGACTCCATTTTCCCAAGGAAATCCAGCATGGCAGCCCCGGTGCGGATACCCTTGATGAAACAATCAGCTTTTATATTTTCGTTCGGGGCATGGTTGCGCTCGTCGGCATTGGCATAGGGTACTACAAAGGCAGGGATACCAAGGATGCCGGTATAGATGTAATCCGGCAGGCTACCGCCCAGGGAAGTGATATGGTAGGGCTGGACTCCCTGGGCATGCACGACGGCCTCGTGGAGGAGCCCTGCAAAAGGAGATTCCAGGGACGTACGCGATGGTTCCATGCCTGCATCGAAGAACAATTCAATGTCTGGATCAACAGCCTGCACATGAGCCCTGATGGCAGCTTCCGAAGCAGCCAGACTCATACCGCCCACAAGACGCATATCGCATTTTACCGTACCCTCATGAGGCAGAACCGTCTTGGAACCAGGGCCTCCGTAGCCGCCATGAAAGCCATTGATGGTTAGTGTCGGGCGGTGCGAGATGCGTTCGTGGAAGGGGATGCCAGGCGGACCATCCAGTCTGCTCATGCCTACCCCCGCCATGAGCGTTTCAAGATCCAGAGGAAGCCTGTCCATGGCCGCGCGCTCCGCATCGGTTACTGTTGCAACCTGTTCCATGATGCCAGGTATGGTTATTTCTCCCCTGGCATTCTTCATGGTTGCCAGGACCTGTACCAGGTGCCACAAGGGTTGCGGTGCCACACCGCCCCAGTTCCCGGAATGCAGGTCGGTACTGGCTCCCCGGGCGTGCATCTCGAAAGACAGGACGCCGCGTACACCGAACACAATCTGGGGAGTCCCATCCTCGGCTATGGGTCCATCGGAGGTGATGACAAGATCAGCCTTCAGAAGATCGCGGTGTTCCCTGGCAAAGCCTTCGAGATTCGGACTGCCTACTTCTTCTTCACCCTCGAGCAGGAAGGTTACATTGCACGGAAGCTCACCGGCTACCGCCAGCCAGGACTCCAGCGCAAGGAGCTGGGCAAAATGCTGGCCCTTGTTGTCTCCCGCACCCCTGCCAAAAATCCGGCCATCCCTGAGCTCAGGCTCGAAGGGCGGAGACACCCATTCTTGTAGGGGATCCGGCGGCTGCACATCATAGTGTCCATAGAAAAGCACCGTCGGCTTGCCAGGTTCATGATGGCGTGTGCCTACAACCATGGGCCAGCCAGCGGTGGGATACGCCTGCGCCTCAAAACCCAGGCCAGCCAGATGGGCGGTCAGCCACTGTGCGGTCTCCGCTATGCCCAGCCCATGGGCACTGATACTCGGGCGGCTGATATAGTCCATCAAGCGCTGTATGGAAGCATCCTTCCGTGCGTCGATGTACCGATAGACTTCTTCCAGCCCCTTCATGATGCTTCCTGGTATGAAATCATGCTTAACAATGGTCAAAGGACAGGTCTGTTCGTTGCCAGGTGTCGCCCGCCATCCAGGGGAAGCAGCACACCGCTGATCCAGGAACTCTGGTCGCTAGCCAGGAACAAGGCTGCATTGGCTGCATCCTCCGGAACGCCTGAACGGCCCAGGGGATGCAAGGCCCGCATCTTCTCGTAGAAGGCAGGAATACCCTCAGGACCGAAGATAGGATCGGCCAGTTCGGTATCTTCTATCAAGCCCGGTGCTATGAGATTGACCCGTATCTTGTCGGGAGCCAGCTCAAGGGCAGCAACCTGGGACATCATACCCAGGGCAGCCTTTGAGGTGCAGTACACACCTGCTCCCGGCAAGGCCTTGTGCCCGGCAATGGATGACAGGTTGACAATCGATCCCCCGCCACGCTTCTTCAGGTACGGTACAACGGCATTCATCATGCGCCAGGGCCCCATCAGGTTGGTGTCCATGATGCCTGACCACAGGTCTTCATCGGATTCTGCCAGAGACTTGAAACGCATGATGCCGGCATTGTTCACCAGGATATCCACCCCACCGAAGCGTCCTGCAACAGCTGCCACAAAAGCAGCTATCTCCGTGGCCTTGCCGACATCAAGGCTCTGGTACATGATCCGCGCCCCGTCGGGTGAGATGGTTTTTGCCGCATCGACCAGTACGCTGGAGCGGCGCCCACAGATGGCCACCGAGGCACCCTCTGCATGGAATCGTGCGGCAATTGCCTTGCCTATGCCTGTACCACCACCTGTTATGATTGCTGTCTTGCCTTCAAGTAAACCCATTGATACCCTCCATCATGATTGAATTATAAACCAGGATCACTGTTTGCTCCACCAACCACGTGGATTGCTGCCTGAAACCCCAACCAGAACGATTGATTGGACAATATTCATCATTTCCATAAGAATCAACTGATTCCGGTCCAAGGAGCACCGTATGGAACTATTGTTTTTCTGCCCCCGCTGGGGTTCCGAACAGCTGGCCTTCGGTGATTTCTGCACCAAAGCCAAGGGCGCCGGCTATGCCGGTGTGGAGATGAACCTACCCACCGGTGAACAGGACAGGACTGACGGGATTCTTGATACACTGGCCCGACACAGTCTGTCCTTCATCGGCCAGCACCACCAGACACACGCCGCCGACAGGGTAGAACACCGCAAGGAACTGCAAGCCCACCTCCGCTGGCTGGCAAGTGCCAGACCCCTGTTCATCAATTCCCAGACAGGCAGGGACTGGTTCCCGTTTGAAGACAACCTGGCCCTGATCGGCGCAGCCCAGGCTGTTGCAGAAGAAACCGGCGTCACCATACTCCATGAGACCCACCGGGGCAAATTCTCCTTCTGTGCCGCCGCCACAAAACCCTTCCTTGACAGGCTGGCGGATCTGCGACTGTCAGCGGACTTCTCCCACTGGTGCACTGTGTCCGAGTCCCTGCTGGAGGACCAGGAAGCGGCTGTGTCCGCTGCCATAGAATGGACCGACCACATACACGCCCGGGTAGGACACGCTGAAGGGCCGCAGGTGAATGATCCCCGGGCTCCGGAATGGCATACCGCCTTTGACGCGCATCTGGCCTGGTGGGACAGGATCATCCAGAAACACCGTGAACGGGGCACGAAGACCTTTACCATAACCACCGAGTCCGGCCCCTTCCCCTACATGCCCACCCTGCCCTGGACAGGCATGCCCGTGGCATCCCAGTGGGACATAAACTGCTACATGATGGACTTCCTGCGGAGGCGATACGCCTGAAGACAGTCAAGGCGCTGTGACAAGAAATCACCCTGAATCCCAAATGTTTCATGCTTGACGGCAGGCAGGCGAAAACCCATACTTGCATTCATGAGCAAGCCCGTAAAGATTGACTGGTACCGGACTCCGCTGGACAAGGATGTGCTGAGGCAGCTCACACAGAAAAGCGACCTCCAAGGCTGGCGCCAGGCCGGTAGTTTCCTCCTGGTATACATCCTGCTTGGTGGAGCAGCCTGGTACTTCTTCAGCATCCAGGCCTGGCTGCCCATGATAGCAGCCTGCTACGTTTTCTCGGTCTTTGCACATTTCCTCAGCATGGCCGCGGCCGCCCATGAACTGAGTCATGGCACGGTTTTCAGAACCAAGGCCTTGAATGAGTTCTTCTACAAACTGTTCTGTTTCCTTACCTGGAACAATCCGGTGCACTTCAGGGTCAGCCATACCTATCACCACCAACTGACGGTCCACCAGGGCCTGGACAAGGAAGTGATCCTTGTTCCCGTGTCAGAGCTCATGAACTGGAAGAACTACCTGAAATGGTTCACCTTTGATCCTGGAGCCATGGTCCACTTCATAAGCCGCTGCGTACTGCTGGCTATAGGCAAGGGCGATACCGATTATTTCTACTGGGATCCCCTGTTGGACAGGGACGATCCCAGGCGGGCCGAGATGATACGTTTCGCCCGTCTTACCCTGCTGGGACATCTGGCACTGATGGCCTTGTCCATCTACCTGCAGGCCTGGGTACTCATCTACTTGGTGAATTTCGGTGTCTTCTTTGCCACGTTTCTGGGCAAGTTCTGCGGCATCATACAGCATCGTGGCCTGCCACCCAACCAGCCAGACTGGCGCCTCTCCTGCCATTCAGTGAAACTTGGCCCCCTGCTTCGCTACCTGTACTGGAACATGAATTACCATACTGAACACCACATGTACGCAGCTGTTCCCTTCTACAACACACCTGCCCTGCACGAGGCCCTGAAGCACGACCTGCCAAAGCAGCACCAGGGGCTTCTGGCCACCCTGCGATTGATCATCGGTGTAAAAAAGAAACAGGCACTGGATCCATTCTATTACTATCAGCCGGAGTTCCCGGCAGGAGCTGCGGAGCCTCGGCGGGGCTGATTCCAGCTGATAGAGCTGATGGCGGCTGATGACAGAACCAGGATTCAGAACAATTCCAGTTGCTCTCCTGCAATCCGTGCCAGCTGCGGTTCCCAGCCAGCTGCTTCGGCTATGGATTCCCAGATGGGTCCAAGCTGTCGTTCCAGATACCAGTCATAGTCCAGCGGTCCCGAGAATGCCCCTAAAGGCTCAGGGCCGTTGATGGTCTGGGCGTATTCCACACGCTGCCCCCGTTGGGAGACACCAGCCAGGCGTGCAACCTTCACATGGGGAGCCTCTGCCGTGTAGCGCTCAAGATCCCGCTTCAGCACCCGCTGGAAAGTCAGTTCGTGATCAAGGCGTCCCGCGCGCAGGGCACTCACCAAGCCTCTGGCATACTCCCTGGCAACAACCTCTCCACCCCCGGGAACAGAGCCTCCACCAGCGTCCTTCGGGTCGTCCGCTTGAGCTCCTGTTCCAGTGAAAACCAATGAAAAAAGCTCGGTCTGGAACCGACGAGCCAGAGGAGTCCAGTCTCCCCGGGCAGCTTCCAATCCTTTTATATCCACCAGGGTTGAACCATCGGGTTTCAGCAACAGCCCGGCGTAACCCTTGGCCCGTCCCTTAGGCTCAGGCAGCCCGGATAGAAGGCCGGAAGGAAAATTGTCCGCACCCATACGCTCCAGTTCTTCCCTGACACGGCTGGCTCGGTCGCCACGGATCCGGGGGATGATGAAGCGCCGGTACAGCTTGTCGAAGCGCAGCTCCAGCCTGCTTTCCACCTGCCACCGTGATTTCACCATGAGTGCCAGAGACTCGCTGGCGGCCCCGGCCAGGGACTCAGCCAGCACGGTGCCAGCTTCGTAGGACTGGATCGCATCAAGACCAGTCTGAATGAACACCGAATCAGTATCGCCGTAAAGAACCTCGTAACCAGCCTGGGTAAACCAGTCCCGGGTAGCCTTCAGTATCTCGTGGCCATAGCCGGTTATGGCGCCTGCCAGCTTGTCATCGGCCCAGGCGCACCCCGGAGAGCCCAGCACCCCATAAAAAGAGTTCTGCA
>JAVEXH010000070.1:0-9583 GCA_034004175.1 Spirochaetia bacterium | reverse complement strand
ACGGGCCGGGCGTGCCTGTCCTTCTCATCACTGCCCATGGTGATGTAGACGAGGCCGTACAGGCCCTCCAGCAAGGGGCTGCGGATTACATGCTCAAGCCCTTTGACCTCAGCGAACTTTCCCAGCGGCTTGACCGCTGTCTGCTCGTGCAGAGCCAGCAACGGGCCCGGAGGCTCCAGCCCAAGGTGCTGGATGATTCCTGGCACCTTCCATCCGATGGAGCTCTGAAGCCAATCCTGGACATGGCCGGGCGGGCCGCACCTACGGATTCAACCATTTTGATAAGCGGTGAGAGCGGCACCGGCAAAGAGGTCATAGCCAGGTACATCCATGTAAACAGCAAGCGACGGGACGGCCCCTTTGTGCCGGTGAATGCGGGAGCAATCCCTGAAAGTCTCATAGAGAGTGAGCTCTTCGGCCATGAGAAAGGTGCCTTCTCGGGTGCTATCCAGCGCAGGATAGGCTATTTCGAGGCGGCCCAGCGGGGTACTCTCTTCCTTGACGAGATAGGGGAGTTGCCCCTGTACCTGCAGGTGAAACTGTTGCGGGTACTGCAGGAGCGCAGCCTGACGCGGCTGGGCAGTACGGTACCTGTCCCGCTGGATATACGTATTGTCGCGGCAACCAACCGCAATCTGACCGGGATGGTAAAGGAAGGCACCTTCAGGGAAGACCTGTATTACCGCATTCAGGTGATAAACCTCCATCTCCCGCCCCTGCGTGAGAGGAAAGGTGATATTTCCGGGCTTGCATCCTTCCTGTTGCCCCGCCTTGCCATTCGTCTCGGCCTGAACCGCGCGCCTGTTCTTGGTGAACCTGCCCTGCGGGCTCTGCAAGCCTACCCCTATCCCGGGAATGTACGGGAACTGGAGAACATCCTGGAGCGGGCCCTCATCATAGGTTCAGGGACGGGATTCCTTTCACCCGAGCAGTTGGGGCTGAGTCTTTCTGACGGAAAGTTGCAGACTGATCTGACCCATTCTGCCGGGGTGGTCTGCAAGGATGGCGATCAATCCATACCTCTGCCAGAGGATTTTTTGCTGGAGAACTGGGAACGCTATGCCATCATGAAGGCTCTGGCCTGCTGTGAAGGCAACCGGACCAAGGCTGCCGGGCTCCTGGGCATGGGGCGCAGGACCCTGCAGGAGAAACTGAAACTGTACGCCCTGGATACCGAACCTGGTACGGCTGAAAGCTCATAAGCACGGGTTTGTGACCGCAGTCTTCCATACCTAGTTGACCTTTGCCACCATGGATTCCAGCATTTTATTTATGGTCTTCTGGCGGGCCTTTGCTATCTGGTCGAAGAAAAAGCGGTAGAATCCAAGTTTGCCTGCCACCGCCGGGTGGGTGATGATCTGGCGGATTTCTTTTTTGATTATCTCTTCCTGTGCTATCAGGTACCTCTGCTTTTGTGGATAATCTCCCTGCCTCAAGCTGGAATCTATTTCTTCGGCATCAAGATCCTGCAATGGAACTCCTGATCCATGCTCCTGCACAGCATTGAAGATCAGCTGGAAGTTGCTCATTGTCAGCATGGCAAGCTCGCCGATATGGTTCACGAAAACAGTGTGATGGTCCGGGACTTCTTTCTTCAGGGTGCGCAGAAGTCCATTGTAGGCTGGTTCTATCCCGGGGCTGTACTGATCCATGCTGGACCGGTAATCGAGCCAGTCCTGCAGGAGTTTGTTGTATGATTTTTTACCTGCCTGTTTGATTATGCCTTCCATCGCGGTGTTCACTGGCTGGTTGTCATAATTTTCTGTCAGGACTTCAACGACACGGATTGCCAGTGCCTGATCCGGGTATGTACTCTGAGCCTGGATCGGAAGCAGCAAGACCAGCAGGGCTGTTAGAACAATTACTGGTTTCATGCAACAATGGATATGATAATTACATTAATCATTGTTTAGACAGGAATGAAAAAACTGTTAAGAAAACGCCAGTATGGGACAGGGATTTAGATTGCAAGCCGGAATTCGTATGCCAGGCCAGATTCCTGGAACACTGTCATGGATGAGCCGAGCTGGCCCGCAAGGCTTTCAACCAGCACCAGGCCAAAATGGCTTCCTTCAGGCTTCTTGTGTATGCCCGGACCATCATCCTGGTATCGCACGGCAAGTTCCTGCCCGCTGGCACGCATGCTTATGGTTATTGTGCCTGTTTGCCTGTCCCTGAAGGCGTATTTCATGGAATTGGTAAACAACTCGTTGATGATCAAGCCCAGGGGAGACAGGATCTTCGGCGGCAGTTCGGTATCGTCGATATCAAGGTGTATCTGCACAAATTCCCTGCCGGGGAAAACGGTTCCGAGCTGCACTGTCAGCACCTGGAAGTATTCTTTTATGGGCACTGTCTTGTAATCACTGGTGGCGTACAGTTTGTCGTACAACAGCGACATACCATGCATCCTGTTGGCGGCATCGAACAGGGATCCCTTGGCACTGTCTGTATCTGCCATGTCTGCTTGCAGTTTGAGCAAGCTGGTGATGGTGTTGATGTTGTTTTTTATACGGTGATGCACTTCCTTCAGAAGCAGTTCCTTGTCTGAAAGCAATTGTTGTATGCCTTCTTCCATGCGCTTGCGGGATTCTATATCGTTGAAACTCGAAAACAGGAGTCTGTCATGTCCGATCACTATCACCTCTGCGGACATCAGACAGGTACGGGTTTCCCCGGATTTGCAGCGGTACTTCAGTTCGTACTGGTCCAGGTGTTTCTCGGCATCAATCATGGTTCGTATAGTCTTCCTGTCGTCAGCTTTGACCCAGACCTTCATATCCACAATGGATTTGCCGCAGACCTCTTCCCTGGAATACCCGGTTGTCCGTTCGAAGCATTCGTTCACTTCAAGCACTGTCATATCGGTCAGGCTTGAAATGACGATGGAATATGGGGCTGATCTGAACAGGGTGTTGTACTTGTCCCTTGACTCGGTGATGAGTTGGTCGTCCTGTTCCTTGAGCAGCAACAGGAAACCGGTGCTTCCACCAAGGAGCATGAAAAATAGCGGCATGAAAGCCAGGGTCTGGACCCTGGATGTTGATAGAAGATAAAAATCCTCCGGTGCGGTAAATCCATACCAGGCCCTGAAGATGAGAAACATGGAAAACAGCCCGAAAACGAGGCCCATGACCCTGTGCAGCATGGAGCTATCCCTGTGCCTGAGAATGAGGACTGCTGTTGGCAGGTACATGATGGTGGTTATCAGGGAAGCCCAGGCTACCTTGGTTGATGGTGAACCAGCCAGGGCGCAGAAGGCCAGGCTCCCTGCCAGTGCCAGAGCCAGCCAGGTTTTTTCAACCCTGGAAGATGGCTTCCTCAGGTTGATGAAGGCAATGCACTCAAGGGCAAAGCCCAGGAACAGGATCACATTGCCGATTTGGGCGGATACCAGGTCGGGAATCCGGCCGCGGAAGGAGAGTAGTCCCCAGGCCAGCGCCTGAAGCATCCTGCCCAGCATGAACTGCACATACACCCGCTTGTCTGATGACAGCCCGCGATACGACAGCAGGATCAGCAGGGAGCCGATGTTGCCGAAGGCAAGCAGGACAAGCATGGTGTATACATCCAGGCTCAGTATCTTCACTGTTCCACCTGACTCCATGATAGACCATATTTGCCATGCAAGCAATCATATTGATTATATTCAGCACCTAATATATGATAAAAATACTATACATTGTCCTGGAGTTTCAACATGGAAATGAACCCTGCTCTTATCCTTCTGGTGGTTGTCGTTGTCGCGTATGTTGCATCGAAGCGGATACGCTCCAAGCTTGCTTTGGGAAAGGTGCAAAAACTGGTGGCCGCTGGCGTGGAGGTGCTGTTCCTTGATGTCCGGACCCAGGCAGAGCATCTGGAGCGCAGGATAGCCGACAGCATCAATGTACCTCTGGATCAGTTGCATTCCGGACTGGCCCGGGTGGCTCCGGACAAGTCGGCTCCGCTGGCTGTCTACTGCCTGAGCGGAAGCCGGGCCGCCTCTGCCATGGGCATACTCAAGGGGCTTGGTTACACCAATCCCATAAACATCGGTGCCATAAGTTCCTGGCCAGGCGAGTTTGCCTCGGGTAAGCCCCAGAAGAAGCGGAAAGCCTAGCCAGGAGACGCATCGGGCCGCCGGGCAGCCAGTAAGGGACTGGCCCCGGTTGCTCAGATGGCTATTTTCACCACGATCTTCTTGACCGCTCCCGGAGAGTCCGACGCCAGCTTTGGCATGTGGGCATCCTGGGGGAAGAATACCGCGAACTGCCCGGCCTTCAGGTGGATTGTATTCACTGCTCCGGCTTGACTTCCGATTGTTGCAGCAGCCTCGGGCATGAACCACTGGATGTCGTTCTCTGCATCATAGCCGGACATCTCGGTCATACCCGCAAAGTCTGCCGCACGGATCACTTCCTCACCTTCAACAATATACTGCACATCAATATAGCGGCGATGGGCCTCATATTGTCGACCTTCCGTCGATTCCGTGACATAGCTCTGGTACATGGCATATACCTGCCTGCCGTCCAGTTCCACCGTTTGCCCGGTGAATCCGGTTTTTTTCTGTACCTCAACATAATCCAGAGCCTGGGCCAGTCGTGCTGAGATGCCTGCATACAGATTCTTGTTGCGGATGGAGTCGGCTATCATGATGGTGCTCCTTCTGGTTGATATCCCCGGAATGTAGATCAAGGTCGACGGGTCGGATACCGGATCAACTGGTTCCAGTAACCTGGACGGGTAAAAAATTGACCTTGTCGTGCTTTTTTTGATGACCCCACCTGCAGTTCAGTTTCGGCAGCTGCAATCTCGATCAGCACGCTTTTACAGGTCTATTTTTTGCCATGGGCCTCAAATTGTTTACGCTTTCGGGCTTTGGAATCAGGGCTTAGCATAGCGTATCACAGTTTGACACTACGTCAAAGGAGACAGACATGAAGAGAATCGCCATCGCACTCATCTGCATTGCGGCTGTGGCCGCGTTTGCAGCCTGTTCAAAGCCCGCAGCCCCCGAGGCCGCAGCACCCGTCAATTCCACCGCAGACCAGTTGTACATCGAGGTGTCCGCTCTTGGCAACCTTGACTACTTCTATGACCACAAGCTGGGCATGCGCATGGTCGGTGAGGAACTTGGTGTACGCACCGAGTATGTCGGCCCCGCCGAATATGACATGAACGCCATGGTTGCCGCCTTCGAGCAGGCCATAGCCAAGAAGCCCGCAGGCCTCGTCGTGGTCGGCTTCGAGCCGTCCTTGAACTCCATTGTGGACAAGGCTGTTGACATGGGAATTCCCGTGGTAACTGTAGACGCTGACCTTCCTGGTTCAAAGCGCATGGCCTTCGTTGGTACCGGCAACTACAATGCCGGCGTGGTAGGCGGAAACAAGCTGGCCGACCTTATCGGCGGCAAGGGCAAGGTGGCCATCATGACAAAGCCCGGCCAGTCCAATCTGGAAGAACGCATTGCCGGTTACAAGGCCGCCCTGTCAGCCTTCAGCGGCATCGAGATCGTGCAGATCGCCGATACCCAGTCCGACCCCGTGGTTGCCGCCCAGGCTGCCGCAACCCTGCTCCAGAAATATCCCGACCTCGTTGGTCTGGCTTGTGTGGAAGGTGCTGGCGGATCAGGCGCAGCCACCGCAGTGCGTGAAGCTGGCAAGGCTGGTCAGGTCAAGATCGTGTCCATGGATCGTGGAGCCGAAGTACTCTCAGCCATTGAGGAAGGCGTGATCTCCGCTTCAGTAGCTCAGCAGACTGCCCTTATGCCCTATTATGCCACCATCATCCTGTACAACTACAACAATTCCAAGGTTGCCATAACCAGCGACAATGCGGCTGCCAAGGTTCCCGGCATTCCGGTTACCATCGATACTGGTGCCATCGTTGTGGACAAGGATAATGTCCAGTACTTCAAGCGCTGAGGCTGAACCAATGTGCTGGTGTGAAGCCAGCTGATGTACCTGAGGCGCGGACGACAGCCGTTTCCGGTTGGCTGTCTGCGCCTGTCTGAAGGGAAAAGGACGTAATGGACAGTGAATACGCCCTTGAGGCGCGGGATATAGTCAAGGTTTTCCCCGGTGTACGCGCCCTGGATGGGGTAGGGTTGCGGGTCAGGCGTGGTGAAGTGCATGCTCTGGTGGGAGAGAACGGCGCCGGCAAGAGCACCCTGATGCTCACTCTCAGCGGTATCTACAAGCCTGATGAAGGCCAGATCCTGCTGGATGGCCGGAGCGTGGTCTTTGACTCTCCCCTTGATGCGGCACACAAGGGTATCGGCATTGTTTTCCAGGAACTCAGCCTGGTACCGTCCCTTTCCATTGCAGAGAATGTTTTTGCAAACCGTCAACCGATTGGCAGAATGGGCTTTGTTAACCGGACGGAATTGCGCAGGAAGACCAGCGGGTTGCTGGCCCTGTTCGAGCTTGATTGCCTGGATCCCGACCTGCTGGTCCGGGATCTACCCATAGCCCAGCAGCAGGTGGTGGAGATACTCAAGGCCATCTCCCATGATCCGTCTGTCTTGATCTTCGATGAACCGACCTCGTCCCTTACCGAGATGGAGATCCGGGATCTGTTCAGGAACATCAAGATACTTAAAAACCGCGGGATTGCATGTATCTACATTTCCCATCATCTGCATGAGATTTTCCAGATTGCCGATACCGTGACTGTGCTCCGGGATGGCCGTTATGTCTGCGATGCCCGGGTGAGCGAGATCAACGAGGATTTCCTGGTATCCCGTATGGTCGGGCGTACTATTGTTGATATGTATGGCAAGCGCCGTGAAGGCTCTGTGATTGGCAAGGAGCGCGTCAGAGTAGAAGGCCTCTGCAGGACAGGAGCCTTTGCCGACGTATCCTTCACTATAAAAGCAGGAGAGATTGTTGCCTTTGCCGGGCTCGTGGGAGCCGGCCGTACCGAGGTTGGCCGGGCCATTTTCGGGGCCGAACCACCTGACCGGGGGAGTATTTTCCTGGATGGACTGCCGGTAAAACCCCGCTCCCCCAGGGAAGCCATAGCCCTGGGCATAGGGTACCTCTCGGAGGACAGGAAGTCCCAGGGGCTGTACCTGGATTTCTCGGTACGCATGAACCTGGCAGCCAACAGGCTTGGTGATTTCTGCGCCGGGACACCCTTCATAAAGGATGCTCTTACCGAGGACTGGGCCAGGCATGCCATTGACGGCTACCGCATTGCCACCCCCGATTCGGAGCGGCCAGTAAAGAACCTGTCCGGAGGCAACCAGCAGAAGGTGCTGGCTGCGGAATGGATAGGCATAGGTCCCAAACTGCTGATAGTGGATGAGCCGACCCGCGGTGTGGATGTAGGTGCCAAAAGCGAGATCTACACTTTGCTGCGCAATCTGGCAGCAGAAGGGGCAGCTCTGATGCTCATATCATCTGATCTGAATGAAGTACTGGGCCTGGCCGACAGGATCGTCGTCATGAAGGGCGGCGGTGTGGCAGGTATTCTGGATAGATCCGAAGCGACCGAGGAGGGCGTTGTCGCCCTGGCTGCAGGCGTAGTTCAAGGAGTGTGCATCACATGAAATGGCTCAGCCGGTTTTCAAAACAACGGGAGTTCATGATCTTCCTCATTGTCCTGGGCATCTTCATTGCCATGACCTTTGCCTCGCCGTATTTTCTTTCCGAGGGAAATCTGCTGGCCTTGATGCTTGGTTTCTCCATAGAGGTGATCATAGCCGTAGCCATGACAAACCTGATGGTGTCCGGTGGCTTTGACATGTCAGTGGGTTCAGTTGTGGCCTTTACCGGGGCCTGCACCGCGGTACTCCTCAAGAGTGGCGTACCGGTTCTGGTGGCTGTGGCTGCGGGGCTTGCCATTGCTTCGGCAATAGGTTTCTTCAATGGATTCATCGTCTCCAAAATAGGCATCAACCCTTTTGTGACAACCTTGTCATCCCTGTCGCTGTTCAGGGGTCTGACCCTCATCGTATCCAGAGGCCAGAACATTGCAGACCTGCCTGCATCTTTCAAGCTGATAGGCCAGGCCAAGGTGGGGGTAGTGCAGACGCCCATCATCATAGCAGCGGTGCTCATTGTCTGCGGAGACATACTGCTACGGCGCTCACGCTTCTTCAGGCAGAGTTACTACATAGGCGGCAACGAGAAGGCCGCCCGGCTCAGCGGCATCCCCGTGGACAAGCTGAAGATACTGGGCTACGTGCTTACCGGTCTGTTTGCCGGTATTGCCGGCATCGTAATGACTGCGCGTCTGGGGGCTGCCTCCATGACCGCCGGTACGGGTCTTGAACTGCGGGTGATAACCGCGGTGATCATCGGTGGTGCCAGCCTGCAGGGCGGGGAGGGCACGGTCCTCGGCGCCTTCCTGGGCAGCCTCTTGATGGCCCTGATAACCAATGCCCTGACCCTGCTTGGGGTTGATGTGTACTGGCAGACCTTCGTGATAGGAGCCACCCTGCTGGTAGCGGTGTTGATAGACAGGTTCGGAAAGATCCGCAAGGAACGCGGCTCGCTGATGGCGACATCGCGCATAGTCAGCGGGAAGTAAAAGGGAGTGACAAATGACAAGCTACGAGCGCGTAAAGGCTGCAGTTGAACACAGGGAGGCTGACAAGGTTCCCCTTGATCTGGGCGGCTCGGTTCTTACCGGCATCAACAGGAAGGCCTATGTCAACCTGAGGAAATACCTGGGCCTGCCTGAGGTATAGATCAGGATAGTAGACGAGATGCAGCAACTGGTCAGACCAGATGCCGATTTCCTGAAAAAAATAGAGGTGGATGTAGCCAGCGACGATCCCGACGGTCCGTCAACACCCGGTCTTGCAACAAAAAGCACCAGGGACGGCGAGTACCTCCGCATGAACGACGAGTGGGGAATCGAGTGGCGCATGCCCGTGGACAACGGTCTGTACTACGATATGACCGGCCATCCTCTGGCCTCAGTGGATTCCATTGCAGCCCTTGATGCCTATCCATGGCCAGACCCTGCCGACCCGGCCAGGTTTGCCACCCTTAAGGCCCGGGCTGACAAGGCCGTGTTCCAGGACAAGCAGGCATACATCCTGGGCCGCCAGTATGCGGGCATCTGGGAGACAGCCCTGTGGATGTCAGGCTTCGAGAAGTTCTTTGCGGACATGATGATAGAGAAGGACTATGCCCACGCCCTGATGGACAAGATAACCGAGCTCAAGATGGTCTACTGGGAAAAGGCGCTGGCGGCAGTAGGCGACAATGTCCTGATCATCTCCGAGGCAGACGACCTGGCAACCCAGAACAGCCTTCTGTGTTCGCCCGAGCTGTACAAGGAAATGGTACACCCGTATCACAAGAAGCTGTTCTCCTTCATCCAGAGCAAGGCTCCCCACAAGGTGCACATTTTCTACCACACCTGCGGAGCGGTAAAACCCCTCATCCCGTATCTGATAGAAGAAGGAGTGGACATACTGAATCCTGTGCAGGTGAATGCCGACGGTATGGATTCAAGGCTCCTTAAAAAGGAGTTCGGCAAGGACATCACTTTCTGGGGAGGCGGTGTGGATACCCAGCATGTCCTTCCCTTCGGCACCCCCGCCGAGGTCCGGGATGAAGTGAAGCGACGCATAAACGATCTG
>JAVEXH010000069.1:0-9717 GCA_034004175.1 Spirochaetia bacterium | reverse complement strand
CCCTGGCCAGGGTCTGCTCGGCCAGCCAGGTGGCGGCAGGAAAGACGATCAGACCTGTCAAGGCAGCTGTAGTTGCTGAAACCACCAAGGTGTTCAGCAAAGCCAGCCAAAGGCCATCATCGATGAAGGCTGCCGCAAAGTTTCCAGCGGTTGGATACGCGGGAAGGAAACTGTCCACAAAAGCCACCGATAGCCCGGAGAAGGCCATCCACACCAGGCACCAGACCAGGACAAGTCCCGCGGCCAGAAGCAGAAAAACCAGGGTCCAGGAACCGGCTTTGAATCCTGCATCGGAAAACCGCCCGGGAATCCAGGTGATGGAGGCCGCCCCCATGTGCTGACCCCGGTGAGGGGAAGGCCCAAACCCGATCCGCCGGACCCGCGCGACTCGACGTAACCGCCTCAGGCTGCCTTTTGCCTGAAGCCCTAGATATACGGCCAAAGCCACAAACAGCGACAGCACCACCGCGTAGGCAGACACAACGCCTGAATCGGTGTATGCAGAAAACATGTCGAACAGATAGACCTCAAGGGTGGTAGTTGCCCCTACCACGGTCTGCCTGGTGATACCGGCCCGCATGGGCGGCCCTCCGGCAGTCATCAGGAAGGGCACGGTGAATTCCTTGAAGGCCGACACCAGTTCCATGGCTGCAACCGCGCCCAAGGTACCGATCATGGCGGGCAACCGGATCACAAAGGCAAGGGCCGCAGGCCCTGCGCCATCCACAGCAGCTGCATCATCCAGGTCACGCCTGGAACGGCTCATGGCAGCCAGAAGGATGAAAGCTGCCTGGGGCAACCGGAACCAGGCGGCCACCAGCGCGGTGGAAATGAAGGCTGCCGGAGGTGATTCCATCAGATTGACGGTGATGCCCGTAAGGGCCCTGAACAGGGAATCCCCAGCAGCACCATGCAGAAGGAAGCGCCAGAGAGGCGCTCCTATGTACACCGGGGTTGCCCAGGCAGCCACCAGGACGGGGAATACCACCAGGTAGGCTTTCCTTGAGGAATGGATCAGGCAGGCAAGAGGATAGGCAGCCAGCATGGCCAGGCTGGCTGACAGCAAAGCCCAGGCCAGGGTAAGGCCAGCCGACAGGGGAAAGCCGCGGTCAGAGAATAGCCGCGCATAGTTTGCAAGCCCGACAAAAACCGGGTTACCACTGCTGGCCTGATCAACAGAGAAAAAGCTGGTAACCAAAGCGTTGGCAAAGGGGGCAATACCCGCCAGAACGACGATGGCCACTATAGGCACCAGGCGGCCAAGACTGGCCGCCTGATCCAGGTGAAACCTATGCCGTCCGGCAGGCCATGCTGTCACGGACTGATTCAGAAGATGGCCTTGACGGAGCTTATCATCTTGACGTTTTTGGCACCTTTTGGCACCAGAGCCGAATCTTTGTCCCAGGCCAAGACCAATGGGGCCTCGTTATCTGGCAGTTTCCCGCCATTCTTGTACATGGCGATGATGATGTCACTGTTCTTGTTCACTTCCCGTGAATCCAGAGTCACAGAGAAGCCGTCACTAGCCATGATCTGGATGCTGTAGCCTGACCTGGCGGCGGTTTCGTCATACGCCAGGATGGACTTGTCCTGCTGATGGGGGCCGTACTGTGGGTCGTCTACATAACCCATCAGCATCCAGAGGGGAAAACCGGTATATTCCGAGGTAACACCCTTCTGCTCGAAGGTAACCGTAGTCGTATGGCAACTGACACAACTCTGGACAGTCCCGCGGTCAAGGGTCCGTGCCAGCTTGCCATCCAGGACCAGATCGAACTCGACATATTCATCCTGCTTGATGACTATCTTCTTCACCATCCTGACTGACAGATGGCCCTCGATATTCGGCGTATCCGGTCCCACTTTGATGGTACGGATGTACCCTGGATCCTTGGGCAGATACTCCCCGTCCAGTTTGAAGGCCAGTATCCAGTCTCCATCGCGGTTGTCCAGCACCCTGGAACCAGGGTAGCCCATCTCGTAGCCATCCATGGCTACGAAGGTAATGGCATCTTCGGGGCCTATGGTGGTATAGGCATTCAGGAGGTCAAGCAGGCGAACGCCGCCGTAGACTCCTTCGTACTTGGTGCCCGCACTGGTGGTATAGGCTCCCCGTGCCTCCATGTAGTAGTCCATCTTCTCCAGTTCTGCGAGGGAGAAGCTGGCGGTGGCACCATTGATGTCCAGGTCAAGGTAGAAATCAGCCGCCGCCTTGGCCACCAGGTTCGGAGACAACGAGGTCTCTATGCTTACCAGATTCTTCACCCAGAGGGTTTTAACCGTATCACCCACGATCATTGCGGGAATGCTCTTGCCGTTTTCCTGATCGGCTATGATCAAGGCATCCGGCGCAACCTCACTGGTGCTGAAGGTAGCAGAATAGCCGTCCGAAGCAATGAGGGTAATGTCGTAGCCGGCAGCCCACAGTTCCTGGTCAAACAGATAAGCATGCTCTGCATCGTTGCCATCGATCATGGCTATGGCCATCCGCAGGGGCAGGCCGCGGTATTCGGTGGCAACACCCTTCTTGTCGGCCGTCTTCTTCACATAGTGGCTGGCATGGCTCCTGGCAGCCTCGTAATCACTCTGCCAGAGTGTGTCCTGGCGGATGCCTTTGAGGGCAATGCTCCAGCCGCTCCCGGCCTCACTGACTGTGGCTCCGCTGACTGCACTCACTGCATCCGACTCTGCTGCCTTCTCTGCGTCGGCTGGTTCCGAAGTGGCAACAGCGGAACTGTCTCCGGAAGCGGCAGGAACACTGTCGGCCGGCGCAACAGGATCACTGACCACGACGGTGTCACTTTCCACCGGAGCCTGGCTGACACAGCCGGCTATGACCAACAGTGCAGCCAGCATGACTGCGGTAATCCAGGTAACTTTCATCTTCATCCTCTTCTCCTTGATAGTTGTTGTGTGCGATGCCACTCCGGCTTCAGGCAGCTCAGTTCTCACCGAGTATTGTCCTGCCTGAATCGATGGTTTCTTCCAGACTTATGGAACCGTTGAAGTACAGCCTTATGAGTTTCCACATGGCATTCTTGAAGTCGCCATAGGCTGGTTCGGGAGGTACCACCATCCCGGCCTTGTAGCTGGCTTCCAGGACGGGCCTGTAGGGGTCAGGTGGCATGAGCTCCCAGGCGGCATGATCTGCCGGCAGCTTGCCCTGGGTGGCGCAAAAACCGGCCTGTACATACGGAATGGACAGGAACTGGACCAGGCGGCGGGCCAGTACCGGATTCCTGGTTCCCCGGGTTACCGCAAAGCCCTTGTAGTCAAGCAATGGGGCAACTGGACGGCCACCTTTTTCTGTAAGCGGGAAGGGTGCAATTCCGAAAGGCAGTTCCAGGCGCCTGAACTCAGGCAAGCTGTACGAACCCGACAGTATGAAAGCTGCCCTGCCGGAACTGAAATAAGCCATCATCGCATCCCGTTCCATCGGTGTCAGAAAACCACGGTCAATGGCTTCTTCAAGATAGCCGAGAGCCTTTGCATACGCCGGATCTGCAAGGTTCATCCTGCCATCCGCACCGATGACGGGATTCCGGCCGAAGCCGGACACAAAGGGGAGCAGCCAGTACGATGAGTAGGCATTCCAGGCTGCGGGAACCTTGGCCCCTGATGCCTTGCCCAGGGCCTCCATATCGGCAAGTGTCCAGCCTGCCGCAGGAGCCGTGCCTACCAGCCGGGTGGAATAGAACACCAGTTGGGTATCACAGTAGAACGGTGCAGCCAGGAGCCGCCGCTGTAGTGTAAAAGCCTGTCTGGCCTTGGCACTATCCGCAGCCAGAACAAGGCTGTCCAGTTCCTGCAGAGCACCTGCGGCCACAAGATCGGGCAGGTAATCGGACTGCACCATCACTACGTCAGGCACACGCCCCCCACCCCGGAGGATGGTTATCAGCTTGCTCTTTATGGATGGTACATCGACAACCTTGATGGCGATACCAGCCCTGGCTGCCCAGACTGCCAGGGCAGTCTTGAGCTGCGGCACACCTTCCCAGCTTATCCAGACTTCAAGAGCTTTTTCGGTACTGCTCGTTCCATGAAGGGACAGCCTGCCTATGTTTCGAATTCTGTGCCGGGCACCACTTCCATCCCGGTCAAGCAGCAGATCCCAGCCTGCAGGTGTCCGGAGGAGGAAGATGTCATGCAGCCGCTCTCCAAGGTCATCCTGCTCGAGGATCGTCGCGTCAGCCTCTAGTCGCCAGGCCTCTATCTGAGGTGGAAAAACCTCGGCCAGACTCAAGCCCTGTTCTCCCGGAAGAACCGTTTCCAGTTCATTGTATTCTGGTATGGGGAGGTGAACACCATTGTGGGAGATGGTTACGGAGTCTGCAACTCCGGGGGAAGCGCATAGAAAAGCACAAACGAACGCAGCTACAGCGAACATTGCGTTTCCTCCTTTTCAAGAGTGGAAGGTCGTTGCGTTTCCACAACGGCCCCATGGCCTGAGCACCCTGGGCATGCAGCCGGTAGGTACGGAGGCTCGAAGGAACGTGGCTTATTGTCCGGTTCTTCACCGGGAATGTCAAGGAATATATGACA
Source organism: Spirochaetia bacterium (assembly GCA_034004175.1). GTDB lineage: Bacteria > Spirochaetota > Spirochaetia > Treponematales > UBA12059 > MIBM01. The sequence goes on along the minus strand of JAVEXH010000069.1, from coordinate 5,172 downwards.
CCAGCAAGGAATATATGACGCCAACAAGGCGCAACAGCATGAAGGCTTCGCCGCGAGCCAGCGAGCTGCAGACGGGAGATCTGCCCCCGTCATCCTGGCCCGGCAATCCGGTTGACACGACGCAGGGTCTTGCCGGTCTTGGGCCACAATTTTATACTCCAGGGATGTCACACACCACCGAACTTGTCGTACGCACCTACGAATGCGATGCCTACGGGCACGTGAACAATGCAAACTACCTGCACTATCTGGAGTATGCCAGGCATGAATATCTGAAAGCCATTGGTTTTGACTATGCCGGCTGCGTAGCCAGGGGCTATGGACTCTACGTTACCAGAGCCGAGATAGATTTCAGGCATCCGGCTTTTTTCGATGACCGCCTGACCATCGAATCAGAGGCTGTGAAAAAAGGCGTTGTGTCCGGAACCTTGGCGCAGACCATACGACATGGAGACACCCTGGTTGCCACTGCCCGCATTTCCTGGGCCTTTGTGGATTCTGCGGGCAAGCCAACACGGATACCTGCGGATCTGAACGTTCCGGGTTTAGCCGCCCAGCGGTCCTAGAACTTTCAGAGCCGGTAAAGTAAACCGCAGCTATTTTCCTAGAACCTCAAGGACAGGCAGGACAGACCACCGTCTATCTTGCGGTACTCGCTCATGTCCAGCTGGATTGTTGCAAGGCCCTTGGCCTGGAGGGCAGCGAGTGTTTTGGGGTGACCGGAGGGTACAATCACGTAATCGTTGATGCGCAGGCAATTGGCGGCATAGGTTTCTTCAGGTGCTACGTGTATCCGGTCAAAACCGTTGAACTGCTGATAAGCGGCAAAGGCCTGGTCAACCAGAAGAATATTGTCCTCCATGTACGAGGTGCCGGTCTTCAGGTGCAAGGTCGGAGGCATGACCACCGTCTGGCCCTTGTATCCATAGCGCTGAAGGTGGGCAATGAACTGAGCCGCTCCTTCCTCATTCGTACGGGCGGACAGACCTATGTAATAGGCATCACCGACCATCATCACATCCCCGCCTTCCACGGTACCGGGAGCGACGATCTGCTCGATGGTCTGATAATACCTGGCAAGGACAGCCTGGATCCCGCTTATCTCGCCGGCCCTGCTTGCCGCTCCTGGCCTGGTTATCAGTGCGAACTTCCTGGTGCAGACGGCAACATCCTCCACAAAGCATGAATCGGGATAGTCCTCCCAGGCCGGCAGCACTTCAACCGCCAGGCCGCAACGCTCTAGAGCAGCTATGTAGGCATCATGCTGGCGCAAGGCCAGGGAGTAATCGGGAAGGCCAAGCTCGGGGTGGTCGCTGATGCCGTTGACAAGGGAATGCGCCGGGCGGCGCACAATGGCTCTGGTAAACATGGTGGTTTTCATGCGGTCATGGTATGCGCTTCGGTGAATATCGTCAATATTCCGGCCTGTGCGCCGGCAGGGATTACCAGTTGCCCTGAAGCTCCCGAACACAAGCAACTGGCCACTGTACCGTACCAGATGAACCGGACTCGTGGATGGCTACCCGCCCTGATATTTCATTGTATATACAGAACGGCCCCCTAGGCATCCAGGGCCAGGGCTACCGCCTTCAGGGTAAGCTCCAGGTCATCATCCGTGTGGGTACTACTGGTGAAGCCAGCCTCGAAGGAGGATGGGGCAAAGTAGATCCCTGACTCAAGGGCCTTTCTGAAGAAACGGCCAAAGCGAAGGGTGTCTCCGGCTTTGAGGTCTTCATAGCTGTAGGCAGCGCCTGAAAGGAAGCGAAGGCCGAACATGGTTCCAAGACCGTCTACAGTCCAATCGGCATTTTTCTTTTTCCCGAGTTCCTGAAGACCAGCAACAAGGTGTTCCTGGTAGTTTCTGGCCTTCCCGAAAGCATCCTCCTGTTCAAGTACTTCCAGGGTAGCCAAGCCTGCTGCCATGGCAACGGGGTTTCCCGACAGAGTCCCTGCCTGATACACAGGCCCGCTCGGGGCGACCATACTCATGATGTCACGTCGTCCTCCGTACACCCCTACGGGCATGCCCCCACCGACCACTTTCCCGAGGCAACTGAGATCCGGTCTGATCCCGAAGTATTCCTGGGCACCACCGGGTGCAATGCGGAATCCAGTCATGACTTCGTCAAAAATCAATACGGTGCCATGTTCATCACACAGACTTCTCAAAGTTTCAAGAAACCCGGGTCTGGGCCTCATGAAGCCCATGTTGCCGGCTACCGGCTCCACGATGATCGCCGCAACCGTGCCCTTGTTCCCCTTGAGGATGGTTTCAACAGCCTGTGCATCATTGTACGGGGCTACGAAGGTGTGGCTGGTAAAGGAAGCCGGCACACCAGGGCTGTCGGGCAGACCAAGTGTCGAGACGCCGGAACCCGCGGAAACCAGAAGATAGTCTGCATGGCCATGATAGCAACCTGAAAACTTGATTATGTTGTCACGCTTTGTAGCCGCCCTGGCTACCCGGATGGCACCCATACAGGCTTCCGTTCCGGAATTTACAAAGCGCAGCAGTTCAAGGGACGGGAAGAATCGCTTGATCGCTATGGCAAGCCGGTTTTCCTGTTCTGTGGGTGCTCCGAAACTCATACCCTGTGCCGCGGCCGCAGCAACCGCAGCGACTACCTTGGGATGTGCGTGGCCAAGAATCAGCGGCCCCCAGGACAACACATAGTCGATGTATTCTTTGCCATCCACATCGGATAGACGGGAGCCTTTCCCTCTTGCCATGAACCGGGGATTCCCCCCTACGGACCTGAACGCCCGCACCGGTGAATTGACTCCTCCGGGAAAACACGTGGAAGCTTCCTGAAACAGCGCTTCATTGCGACTCATTGGTGATCCTCCATAAAAAGCCGGGATGCGGTTTTTTTGTATTCCTTCTTGCTGTACAGCACTCGATAGTCCGACAGCCCATTGTCCCTGGCAATACCTGCAATGATGGACTCCAGGGACTCGTGGCTATCCCCGTGTATCATGGTATACAGATTGTATGGCCATTCCTGACTGACCATCCGTTCGTAGCAATGAGTCACTGAATGAAGGGCTGCAATGGTGGTCCCGACATCTTCGATCCTGTCTTCCGGGCAGACCCAGACCACCATGGCATTGGCTGAAAGCCCCGTCTTGTAATGGTCCAGAAAAGCGCCGAAACGGCGGACCAAGCCGTCTTCCCGCCAACGGCGTACCTTGTCCAGGACCTCTGTTCCGCTGTATCCGCACTGCCGGCCCAACTCAGTCCAGGGATCGCTGACCAGAGGCAAGCCCGTCTGCAATAAGCGGATCAGAGACTCCTCCTGCCTGTCAGGGCTCATGAATCTGCCTCATCCTTCCGCGCTCGCCTGGCGGTGGAAGCAAAACGGGCATCTATCTTGAACAGCCGCTTTGCCGGGAGATCCAGGCAGCGCATGACTCCAGGGAGTCCGGCAGCCAGGCCGACCAGTTCATTTTTCCGTTCCTCGCTGCGTGCGATTATTGTAAACCACAAGTTCAGCTCTGCGGACCGTTCGTAACAATGGGTTATCTCTGGATACGCGCCAAGTTGCCTGGCCACGGAATCAAGCTCTTCCTGCCTGACCTCCAGGCCAACCAGGGTAGAAACATACGCAAAACGTTCCTTGCGGAACGAGGCTCCTATCCTTCTGAGGGCCCCCTTGCCTCTTGCCGTTTCAAGCAGATCCAGGACTTTGTCTTCCGACAGTCCCAAGCGCTCTCCCAGGATCCGGAAGGGATGCATGTCCAGGGGAAAATCATCCTGTGCGGCCTGGAGCAGATCCCTGGACTGGTCTTCCGGAACGTTCATGGCTGGTAGGCACACATTGGTTCTTCAGCCAGGTAATCGCCGGTCGCCTCGTAGGCACGGGCACGGCAACCACCGCAGGCAACGACATAACTACAGTTTCCACACTTGCCGTTGTAGCTGTCCACATTGCGTATATCCTGGAATACCTTGGATCCTTCGTACAATTCCCGGAAATTGAAGTCATTGTCCCGGACATTGCCGCAGGGAATATCCAGGAATCCACAGGGCTGCAGAGTTCCGTTGTACGAGACGAATACAAAGCCCTTGCCCCCCATGCAGCCACTTATACGCCTGGTGTCTCCGGCTTCAGCCGCGATGCGCACATACTGAGGAGCACAGGTTGGCTTCACATCTATAGGGGCGGACAGGCTTGCCTGATGCACCCAGCGCAGGGCTTCTTCATAGGCCTCTTTGGACAGACTCAGGGAGGCTATTTCCCTGCCCCTGCCGGTAGGTACCAGGAAGAATGCATCAAAGGCCTTGGCTCCCAAGCGGATGGACAGATCCAGAAGCTCGGGCAGCTCGTGCACATTGATTGTGGATACCGTCGTGTTGATCTGGAAATCAAGACCTCCGGCCTTCGCCGCCTCTATGCCGGCGATGGTCTGTTCAAAAATGCCGGGAACCCCTCTGAACTCGTCGTGGGTAGAGGCCTGTGCCCCATCCAGGCTGATGGAAATCCGCTGTATGCCCGCAGCCTTCATGGCCTTCGCACGCTCTATGGTAATCAGGGGGCCGCAGGGCGACATGACCACCCGGAAGCCTTTGTCAGTAGCATAACGGGCAATATCCAGGATATCTACACGGTTCATGGGCTCACCACCGGTGAGGATGAGTATGGGCTTGGCGAATTCTGCAATGCTGTCTATGAGCCTCTTGCCCTCCTCAAGACTCAGTTCGCCTTCGTAATCCTGATCCCTGGCAGAGCCCCGGCAATGCCGGCACTTGAGGGGGCAGCGCCGGGTGGTTTCCCAGGCTACCAGGCGCAAAGGCGGCATCACGGCGTTACCCCCTTGCGAATCAAGGCTGTTGCCTCTTCGGCAAAATAGGTGATGATCATATCGGCTCCTGCCCGTTTGATGGCCGTAAGGGTTTCCATGATGGCCCTGTCGCGATCGAGTATGCCTTTTTCAACTGCTGCAAGTATCATGGCATATTCTCCGCTGACCTGATAGGCGGCAAGGGGCAACAGGGTCTTGGCACGCACAGCATGAATGATGTCCAGATATGGCAGGGCAGGCTTCACGATCAGCATGTCCGCACCTTCATCCACATCCAGCAAGGCCTCGTGCAGGGCTTCCCTGGGATTGGCCGGATTCATCTGATATGCTTTCCGGTCTCCGAAGGATGGCGCTGAACCGGCGGCATCC
>JAVEXH010000068.1:0-9896 GCA_034004175.1 Spirochaetia bacterium | reverse complement strand
TGCGTGGGTATCTGAACAAAGCCTCAGTCCCACCAGATACGGCCGACATGTTCGGGCTTGAAGCTGGAAGATGCGTGGCGGATCACCGATCCGGTCCGGGCCTTGGGTGCTATGGCACCTATGGTCTCGGCCATGAGGGAAAGGGTGGTGCCGGAAGCCGAGTCCTCGTCAAAAACCAGAATGCCCTCACCCTGTCCGAAAGATCGCAGCAGACTCTCATCCATCGGGGTAATTACCGGCCTGACATCCCTTCTCTTGAACATACTGAAGCGCAGGAACCATAAACGGCAGTCGAGCATGCAGGCCAGCAGCAGCCCAGCCATTATGGAACCATGGGCAAGCCCCACAGCGATTTCAGGTCGACCTCGACGCAAGACCGAATCAGCCAGGGATCTGACCTTGGCCGGCTCTGAACCCCGCCAGGTATACTTGTCTGCCCGGGAAGTATAGATGAAAGCGCCCAGGCTGGAAGGCAGGGCTGCAGTGAATTTTCTGGCTTTGCCCGGGAAATCCGGCTTCATCGCATAGGCAGACACCGCCAGTTCTATGGCCTTTTCATACAGCGAGAAAGCATTTTCTGCCATTTCAGGTGGATAGACAGAGGATGGCGGTGATCCTGGAGCCACTTCGAAGTATTCAGTGGGATGCAGAGGCATGCCCAGCCCTATGCATATGTGATAGTTGAGGGTGACATTGATTATGGCTGGAACTGTTGCAAAAAGCTCCAGGGCCAGGGGCCAGGTCCTGGGATTCTTGGCTCCATCAGGGCCGTACCCTGCTATGGCTTCGTGCAGCACCGCACAGCGTTCTATTGCCTCAAGATAGGGGCGTTCAAAGTCCATCATGGCTGGTGGCTCGTCCCAGTCGCAGAAGAGATAGTCGGCTAGCATGTGCGTAGTATAGTTCTTGTCAGCTCTGTATTGAAGATGAAACTGGTGTGGATTCGTTCAGGCTGCCAGAGTGAGCCTGCAAAGAGAGCCTTGTCCGTCAGGATAGTTCATGCTATCCTCGGGTTATGCTCTTTTATGTGTTTTGTTGCAGGCTATCTACTGTCATCTCGGTACGCTCGTCAGGTGGTACCAGCCATGACAGGAAAGGTCTGCTCGAAACGGGATATAGAGATATTTGAGAATTTGAATATCTGAAACCCGAGCCGCGCGGCCCCGAACAGGACTGCGCGGCTTTTTGAATTCCAAGGCGGTCGGGACGGGGAAAAGGAGCAGTGATCGGATCAGTCCGGCATGCTCCGAGGCTCAGGGCTGGAAAGGATCGAAGATGCCACTGTTGGAGGTACAAGCTCTGGCCAGGGATTTTGGCGGAGACCCGGTGTTCAAGGATGTTTCATTCACTGTTGAAGCAGGAGAAAAACTGGCCCTTGTGGGACGGAACGGCTGCGGCAAGACCAGCCTGCTACGCATCCTGGCAGGCCAGGATGATGATTTTCATTGGACCCTCAGAGTTGCTCCCAATACCCGGATCGGGTATGTACCGCAAAAACCACCCGAGTTCGGTGATTCCGAGACAGCGGTGGACTTCATTTGCCGCGATGCGTATGCCTTGCGTGCAGAACTGGAAGACCTGGCTGAGTTGATGGGGGCCACGGACCAGAGAACAGCAGAGAGGGCCATTGTCCAGTACGGGGTACTCCGTGAAAAATATGACGCCCAGGGAGGTGATGAGGCTGAAACCGAGGCGGCACGGCTCCTGCAACGGGCGGGACTTGTAGACCGGGCGGAAGTACCTGCCCTGTCCCTGTCAGGGGGAGAAAAAAACGTACTTGCCTTGATCCGGGCGGTACGGATCCGGCCTGACCTCCTGTTGCTGGACGAGCCCGGAAACCACCTGGATCTGGCAGGGCTGGCCTGGCTGGAAGACTTTGTCCGCGGTCTGCCCTTTGCGGTACTGCTGGTGTCCCATGACCGGAGGATGCTGGACCGGGTGGCTGATGGGGTCCTGGAACTGGAGGCCGGTGTACTGACCCGCTACACAGGCAATTATTCAGCCTATCGTCTTGAAAAACTGCAGCGTGCCGCCGGCCAGGGCCAGGACTGGCAAGCTGACCGAAAGCGGGTGGAGCGGCTGGAGGCGCTGGTCAGACGGTTTGCGGAAATTGCCCGATCCCGGCCTGACCCTGCCTGGGGCAAACGCCTCAGGGCCAGGCGGAGCCAGCTTGCGCGGGTGAATGCAGAGACTACCGAGCGTCCGGATATAGGTAACCGTGATGCTGCGGTAAGCTTCCTGGGTGAGGCATCCAAGGCTGATCTGGCACTGGCGGTGGATGGCTATGCCAAAACCTATGATGAGGTATCAGTTCTGGAGCCCTCGGGTTTTACCATACTGAATGGTGAGCGGGTGGCTTTGGTGGGTCCGAATGGCTGTGGCAAGACAAGTTTTGTCCGTGATCTTGTGTCGCGTGGTTCCTGGGATGACAAGGAGATCCGGGTCGGTCCCAGCATGGTCATCGGCTATTGTGCCCAGCACCAGGAAGTATTTGACCCTGGAGAAACACTCGAGGAGGCCTTTCTCAGGATATTGCCGACAAGCAGGGAGGTCTTTGCCCAGGTCAGCAAATTCCTGTTTGGCTATGACGACCTGTCAAAACGGATCTCGAGCCTGTCTGGCGGCGAACTGAACAGGCTGCAATTAGCCAGAGCGTCTGCACTGAAAGCCAATTTCCTGGTCCTGGATGAACCAACCAATCATCTGGATATACCAACCCGCGAGGCAGTCGAGGACGCCTTGGCTGACTTCGAGGGAACAGTACTTGTTGTCTCCCACGACCGTTACTTCCTTGAAAAAGTGACTGACAGGGTCGTTTTCATCGATGACAAACACTTCATCGAGTATGAAGGTGGATTTGCTGAATACTGGCGGGATAGTGGATCTCTTGCTGTCCATGGTGGGCCTAAAGCAGGTACAGCAGCGCTGGCAAATCGGGGAAAAGCAGTGGAACGGGGAAAAGTAACGGGCAGAGGCACTACTGGAGAAAAAGATCCGGGTAAGACAAAGGAGTCGGAACTGGAAGCCCGGATAGCAGTGATGGAAAGACAGAAGGAAACCCTGGAACGCCAGATTGCCGATCGTTTTGACAAACGAGACTTCAAAGGAGCCAAGGAGCTGGCCAACGAGCTGGCCAGGCATAACTCCCGTCTGGCTGAACTCTGGGATAATTGGATTAAATGAATATATAAAAATTCTTATATTGAATAAATTTATATAGATTATTCTTGACCTAATAACTGAAGCATTGTATAAATGACAAACCAAGTCTTATAAGGCTCTGGGGATCTTTGATACGTTTGCTCCGAACCGTAATTCCCTGTCGTTCCGGCGTTGCCGTGGCTATGGGAAGCGGTCTACAGGATATATGAGACTTGCAGGCTTTGAGTCTGCATGTTTGTCTTATCCTTGAGGGTCCGGTGAGAAATCTCCGTGGCCTCCCGCCTGTCCAGGCATTGGAAAGGAGCGCCTTTATCCAATTCTTGCGGATGATGATCCGCGGGGGGGTATGATATGGATTCGAAGCAGAAAGCCGCAGAGAGCGGTTCGAAGCGTTCCACGTCAAGGCGCGACTTCCTGAAACTTGCCGGTGCAGGTTTTCTGGGGGCTTTGGCAACTACGACGCTTGGCATGGGAGTGATGGAGACCACCGACGGCCGGAAGGTAGAAGTCTGGACTCTGTCATCAGGAGCAATTGTCCATGATCCGAACAGATGTGTAGGCTGCAGGCGCTGTGAAACTGCGTGCACCATCCGCAATGATGGCAAAGGCTCGGCCTATATTTCTCGCGTAAAAGTAAACAGGAACCTCAATTACGGCGTCGCCGGCGTTACCGCTGCCTATGCCAAGGCGGATGGACAGCACGGTAATTTCCGGATTGTCGGCGAGACCTGCCGTCAGTGTTCCCATCCTGCTTGTGGCGATGCCTGCCCTGTAGGCGCAATAACTGCGGATCCGACGACTGGTGCCCGGGTTGTAGACTCGGCACGCTGTGTGGGTTGCGGTGCCTGTCAGGATGCGTGCCCCTGGCATATAGCTACTCTGGATCCTGAAACCAAGGTTTCAACGAAATGCCTGCTTTGCGATGGCGATCCTGCCTGTGTAAAGAGCTGTCCGACAGGAGCCCTCAAGTTCTACCCTTGGGAAGAGGCAGAAGCCCTTCTTTTCGGAACCGATGCGACCAGCGGTGCCACGGCTGTCAGCGGCGCCAGCGCCTGAACTGAAGAGGAGAACATACTATGTCGACCAACTACGGATATACCGGTAAGATACTCCGCGTGAACCTGAGTACGGGAGAGATCTATACCGACGATACGATGAAATACAAGGATTACATCGGCGGGGAGGGTATCGGCTACAAGATACTCTGGGATGAAGTTCCTGCCGGCACCCATCCTTTTGACCCGGAAAACAAGATAATCTTCGGAGCTGGCCCCCTCTGCGGCAGCGGCGTTCCCTGCTCCGGCCGCACTACCATAACCAGCCTCCTTCCATGCAGTCCCTTCCATGGCGCAGGCAGCTCCCACATGGGTGGTTACTTCTCGGTGGAGATGAAGTATGCCGGCTGGGACATGATTGTCCTTGAGGGCAAGAGCCCCAAGCCGGTCTGGATCCGCATCGAAGACAACAAGGTCACCATAGAAGACGGTCGCTGGGTCTGGGGCAAGGGCATCTTCGACACCATGGCCATGATCTCAAGCCAGATGGGCAAGGAAGCCCAGGTTGCGGCCATAGGCCCTGCCGGCGAGAACCAGCTGAACATGTCGGTGATCCGCACCGGAACATCACACTCAGCCGGCGGCCACGGCGGCATCATGGGAGCTAAGAACGTAAAGGCAATCGCCATCAAGGGCACTGGCTCGGTGAAGGTTGCAGCCAAGCCCGAAGAACTCATGGAACTGGACAAGTTCATGATGAGCATCATCGGTGCCAACAACCAGATGGTCGTGCCCACCACACCGGTGCCTTGGGCCGAGTTCCACAATGCTTCATCCCGATGGAATGCAGCCCCCGGCCTGTATTGGGGTGCTGCGAATCCGCCGGTTGAAACCGGCGTATGTGATCCCCATGACATGCAGAGTGTAGGCCTGCGTACCTTCAAGGCCCTTTTCGACCTGAAGGCTCCAGCCGACAAGTACACCGTGCGCATGGGCGGCTGTGCCCATTGTCCGATACGATGCCATGCGCAGCTCAAGGTTCCCCAGCTTGAGAAATACGGCATGGATCCCTATGTTTCCAACACCTGTGTAGGCTGGTCAGGCCCCCGCGGTGTCATGGCTGCTGGTGGCGGCATCAAGGAATTCGATGGCCACGGCAAGGATTCCAATGTAGTAGGCAACGCCATAGGTACAACCATGGTTGACGATCTGGGTGTCTGGTGCAATTACGGCCAGATCGGCCGGGATGTTCAATGGTTCTACGAGAAGGGTGTATTCAAGCGCGTACTGCCTGCCGAAGAGTATGCTTCCATCCCGTGGGACATGCTTCTGGCTGGTGACCCCCGCTTCCTCATAGATTTCTACAAGCGTGTCGCTTACAAGCAGGGTGAGCTGTGGCACATTGCCGATGGCTCTGCCTGGATAGCCAAGCGCTGGGATCTGGGAGATGATTACTGGGATGACAAGGCCAACAAGCTGTGGACCCGTGGCGGGTATCCTGTACACCATTCCAACGAGGCTGGAGCCCAGGTTGGCGCTCTTATTTCCTGCCTGACCAACCGGGATGCCCAGAACCACAGCCACATGAACTTCATCGGCTCCAAGCTGCCGGTGAATATCCAGAAATCCATTGCCGGCGAGATCTTCGGCTCTCCCGATGCCCTGGATGCGCCGTCTGACTACAAGCCGATGAACGAATACAAGGCACGGTTCATCAAGTGGTCCGTAGTACGTGGCCGCCTGCATGACTCCCTGACCCTGTGCAACTGGATGTGGCCCATGTCGGTGAGCCCCCTCAAGGAGCGCAACTACCGTGGCGATACCAGCCTGGAGTCCAAGTTCTATTCTGCCGTTACCGGTATGAACAAGAGCGAGGCTGAAATGGACAAGGACGCCGAGCGCGTAGTTACCCTTCTCCGGGCTCTGACCGTTCGGTCCATGGGCACCGTGGACATGCGTGGCCAGCACGACGCCATGAACAAGTGGATCTACAAAGCCGACAAGGGCAAGGATGGCAAGGAAATTCCGCAGTTCACCAAGGGCACCATACAGATGGAGTACAATGACCTGCAGACCGGCCTTGGCATGGTGTACAAGCAGTTCGGCTGGGATGAGAAGACCGGCGCTCCGACCAGAACGACCCTGGAATCCCTGGGCATGGGTGAAGTAGCTGCCGAACTCGGTTCCAAAGGGCTGCTTCCTGCCTGAGAGTCGATGAACAGCACACCAGTGCATAAGGATGGGGGCATCAACCGGAATCAAACCGGAAAACCCTGACAGAAGCGCTGGTGTGGTAGTTTGCATTTCAGATATAATCCCTCCGGGCGGCCGATCAGCCGGTCGCCCTTTTAAATCCTGCTGCTATGATCCAGGATTCAACCACTTTGACGGAGGCCAGAATGAGCGGACAGACAAGCCCAGCCACCGCCCTTACAGGGGCCATACGGGATGCATCCCAGGCTGCAAGGTTGATGCCACTCTCCGATCTTGCCCTGATCAGCCTTGAGATGGAGGGTACACCTGAAGCTGGTACCCTGAAGCCATCCGGGAACGTGAATCCTGCCCTTGCGGATCGACAGACACTGGAACCAGCCAAAATTGAGGCTTTGCTGTCTGAACAGGCCGATGAGGACATAAAACTCATGCGGGGATCCCGGGATGTCTATTATTTCAGCGAGCACTTCATGACCGCTGCGTATGCCTTGCATTTGTTCAGGGTTGCGGAAAAGGATCCAGCCAGGATGGTGGCTGATACGGTACGTGATGAATCCAGGCTGTACCCCAGGCCGACTCCTGTTTCAACCTTCCTGGATGTACCCTTCCGCCTGACCAGGGCGGAACTGGATGGTATCCTGTGGCAGATTTCCCAGCGGAACGACATGACAGACATCAGGCAAACCACCGCATCCGATGGCAGCCTGTATCTATATTCTTCCAGTTTCCTCGAAGAAGCCCATGCCGATTCCCTGGCAGAATGGGATGCCGTCGGCCAGGCGGAGAATCCATGAGCGAAAAAGCCGAAATCTGCAATGATACCGCCAAGCTTCAGGTAGACCAGGCCATGCCCATGGCCAGGGAAACTCCGGTGGAGTTGAGTGCCAACGGCAAGCGGGTAGCGGTGCTCATGTGCACACCCGAGCGCCTTGAGGATCTGGCTGCAGGACATCTGTTTACCCGGGGTATGCTCAGTGATCCTGCCCGGGTGTTGACGATTGGCGCGTGCGTGGATCTGCGTGTTGCCAGTGTTGTTGCCCCGGGAGCCATAAAGGCTGACAGGCTTGGACTGGGCACGGTGATAGCCTCCGGTTGCGGTTCGGGTTCGGTGATAGCTGACGCCGAGGCTCTGGGTGTCATACCGGAAGGTTTTTCGGTATCCCTGGGTCGACTGAAAGAGTGGTCCAGGACCATGTTTTCACGGGCAGTGATGTACCGGGAGACCGGAGGCATGCACTGTGCGGCTTTGACCGTGGATCAGTCTGGAAGGCCGGCAAGCGGTCCTGCTGCCGGTACCCAGGCCGTGAACGCGCCTGATGGCAGCTCATATTTCGTGGTACGCGAAGACGTAGGGCGGCACAATGCGGTTGACAAGGTACTTGGCCGGGCCTTCATGGACGGCGTGGATTTTTCAGCCTCCTGCATCCTTACAAGCGGGCGTATCGCTGCAGACATGATACTGAAAGCCGTAGCTGCCAAGGTGCCCGTAGTTGTATCAAGAAGCATCCCGACCACCACTGCCTTCGAAATTGCAGAGAAGACCGGTGTTACGGTGGTCGGCAGGATAGGGAGTGATCAACCAGTTGTATATTGCGGATCCGTACGGATCCTGCCATAGTTCATCCGCGGGAAGTTGCAGGTTCCGGATATCTTCCGGTATCCTGGGGCGCGATATCCGCAGTGCTGACGGGACCTGCATCAAGACAGGCCCGGGAAGGAAACCATCATGTTCGGACGAATAGGACCCATGGAGCTCATACTGATCCTTGTCATCGCCTTGATCATCTTCGGGCCCAAGAAACTACCCGAAATCGGCAAGGCCGTAGGCAATGCAATCCGGGAGTTCAAGAAGCATTCCAGCAAGGTAACCGAGGATCTTGAAGATGCCGTTGAAGGCGCTAATGCCGATCCGAAGATAGAGAGTGCAAAAATGGGCAAGGCCGACGAAAAAAAGGGTTCCTGAGTACTCAGGCAGCCGGTACGGATGAACACTATGGATAAAGCAGAAATGGGCTTCTGGGATCATGTTGTCGAACTGCGGCACCGCCTGCTTGTGTGTGCTGTCGTACTTGTGGCATCGACTGTTGCCTGTTTCTTCTTTGTGGAACCTGCAGCCCAGTACCTCATGGAGCCGGTAGGGGATATGACTTTCGTGTATCTGTCCCCGCCGGAACTGTTCATGTCCTATGTACGCATCGCGCTGATAGGCGCCGTGGTGGTTTCTTCGCCGGTGATACTCTTCCAGTTGTGGATGTTTGTTAAGCCTGGTCTTGAGAAGCAGGAACGCCGGGCTTTGGTCTGGGGTCTGCTGTTTGGTGCATTGTTCTTTGCCGCTGGTTCGGCTTTCGCCTTCTTCGTGATCATTCCCTTCAGTCTCCGGTTTTTCCTGCAGTACCAGAATGAGAGCGTCAGGGCAATGTTTTCCTTCTCGGAGTACGTGGGTTTTGTGAGTTCCATGGTGCTGTCTTTTGGCGTTGCCTTTGAACTGCCAATAGCAACCTCGATACTGGCGGCCCTGGGTATAGTCAAGGGCAGTGCCATGGCTGCCGCCAGGCGCTATGCCATTCTCCTGATCTTCATCGGAGCAGCCATAATCACGCCGCCGGACATTGTTTCCCAGGTGCTTCTGGCCATGCCTATGCTGGTGCTTTTCGAGTTGTCTGTCAGCATAGCCAGGGGCCATGACAAGAGGCGGGCAAAGCGGGAAGCGCTGGAAGCTCTGGAGTATGCTTGATGATGGAATACGCTTGATGATGGAATACGCTTGATGATGGAATACGCTTGATGATGGAATACGTTTGATGGCTTTTCCGGATCGCTGACTGGTACTGCCTCTTTCAGTGTCCTTGACCAAGAGCCATCTTTACCCCGTGCTCCATGAGCGGCGCGAAGATGCGGGCACAGAGCCTGGCTGCCTTGACGCTGCCCGGGGCATTTACCACATAACTGGTGCCCTTCATGCCCGCGACGCCGCGGCTGAAGACTGCGTGTGTGGTCTCCTTGAGTGACTCAAGACGCAGGTACTCAGCCAGGCCCGGCATTTCACGGTCAATGAAGGCTAGAGTAGCTTCGGGGGTTACATCCCGGGGTGCAGGACCTGTTCCTCCGGTGGTAAAGATCCAGTCGCAGTCGGCATGATCTTCAAGAGTTGCCAGGATGATATCCTTTTCATCGGGCACCACAACACGCTGCACCTCAAGACCGGGAACAAGCTCCTTGAGGCTGGCCTCCATTTCGGGGCCGGAGAGATCCTGGTATTCCCCCCGGCTTGCCCGGTCAGATACGGTAATGACAGCTGCTTTCACTGCTTATCCACCCTTCCTTGATGACCTTGGCAAAGATGCCCTTGCGTGGCATGACACAATCGCCTACGGTCTGGAATATGGCACAGCCCTGGTGGCATTCCTTGCCTATCTGGGTTACTTCCAGTTCAGCCTCGCCCAGGTACAGCCGCGTGCCAACGGGTAGGGTAGAGAGGCTGACACCCCGGGTGGTTATGTTCTCGGCGAAGATGCCAGGGTCCAG
>JAVEXH010000067.1:0-10046 GCA_034004175.1 Spirochaetia bacterium | reverse complement strand
TTTTTGATTTCATTCCTCCACATCAACTTGAACTACTGAATCGACATGGCATGATGCTTATGTTGCATATCCCTCGTAATGGTCGTCTGGGAGATCCAGTGAATATTGCGCAGATGCTGGAAATAGAAGAGCGCTACCCGGAGTTGCGGGTTGTCTATGCGCATATCGGCAGAGCGTATTGTCCTGAAGATTTCGGAGATGCTTTTGAGATCCTGAAAAATACAAAACACTTGATGATTGATTTTTCAGCCACTACACAAGAAGAAGCCATGTACAAGGCCCTTGAAGCAGTGGGTCCAAAGCGGATCCTGTTCGGCTCTGATCTTCCAATACTTCGCATGCGTATGAAACGGATTTGTGAAGGAGGGCGGTATATCAATATTGTCCCACAAGGGTTATATGGGGACATATCGGGAGACCCCAACATGAGAGAGGCTAGTGATAAGGAAAAAGGGCAACTTAGTTTCTTCATGTACGAAGAACTGAGAGCCTTTCTAAGGGCAGCTACCCGTATTGGCTTGAAGAAAAAGCAACTCGACCAGGTTTTTTATGAGAATGCCAAGGAAGTCATCAATCGAACGTCAAAGTCCTTGTATGGTGAGGTAATACTGAAATGATGCCGGGTAAGGCTGATAAAAACGGGCAAGGATTGCCTGATACTGGAGACTGCTTTGTCGGGCTGGACCTTGGAAGTACGGCTATCAAAGGTGTTGTGGTATCAGGAGCTGGTCAGATCGTCGGTTCTGGTTTAACAGCTATTCAAAGGATGCCTTCTGCAGACAGCGCATGTTTTGAGATAGACCCTGATGCTTTCATAGAATCCATCTATGGACTCATTGCCCAACTTGCATCACAGGCTGGCAAAATCCGCGGAATCTCATGGGTAGCTGCCAGCGGAAATGTACTGTTGCTGAATGACAAGAATAGACCACTGGCACCGATGATCAGTTGGCTTGACGAGAGGCCACTGGACGGAAGTATAGAAAAGGAACTTTCGCTAATCGATACTGACCAGCTCTACCGGACTGTGGGCTGGCCACTGTCACATCAATTCCCCTTTGGCAGGTTGCTGTGGTTGAAGAAAAATAATCCTGAAATGCTTGCTCACTGCGCCCGGATCTGCACTGGCAACGATTGGCTTGGTTACCGGCTTACCGGCAACTGGGCCATAGATCGGTCTACGGGCACAACAATGTATGTATATGACCAGGTGGCAAGCAGAAAACATGAGCACAATTTATCCAGGCTTGGCCTGTCACCGGATCTATTCGCAGATCTTTTTGAGTCGGGCACAGTTTTTGGAAAGATACTCCCAGAGGTGTGTGCATCAATTGGTATCGATGGAGGTCCTGAAGCCGTTCTTGGTTCTTTTGACCATCCTGGGGCTGCCAGAGCTTTGGGAATACACAGTGTGGATCAGCTATTGTTGTCATGTGGTACATCCTGGGTCGGGCTTGTTGTTCTTCCAGATAGGGAGACCGGTCTGAATGCCGGCTTGTTGCTGGATCCCTACGAATCGGCCCGAGGTGGCAACTGGTGCGGGATGTTCAGTCTTACGGGAATAGGAAAACGTATAGACAGCTGGTTTGATGCCATTTTTGATTTCGGTTGGAAAGTTTCTCCCGAATTAAAAGGGGATCAGCTCGCTGGTAAAGCAATTGCAGGTTCACAGAAATTTGAACTCATGAACAGGCTGGCCGGTGCTGTCGATCCATTCGAGCCAACTCCGGAAACAGAGCTCACTTCGTTGAAACCGGATGAACCAACCATACTGTCCATGCTTACGGAATTCGGTCCTGGGGCTGTATTCCGTGGACTCATGGAGAGTACGGCTTACGAATTTCGCCGTATGCTAGCTGAGAGATGGCCCCTTTCAGACTCCATGCGTGAAATGTCAATGGTAGGTGGACCGGCCAATAGCATGATCTGGCGGCAGATAGTGGCTGATACCATGAATCGGCCGATCACAGTACGGTTTGCATCCCATGCCGGAGCTGTTGGTGCGGCCATGATGGCGGCGAGGGGGACTGGTTATGAGCTGGAGATTCAGGAACAAGGAATCCAGGTTCAGCCTGATGCCAGGATTGCACTTCTTATGGATAAGCGATTCAAACGGTTCATGAAACGTACTGTATGAGTCTGGACTTGCTTTATGGAGGTACCTATGAACAATGAATGGAATGGCTTCGTGCCTGTAGAAGAGTCCTTGCGTACAATGCTTGGACATGAGTATATCGAACGGGTACTTACCGCTGCCTCTTATTTTGAACCTTGGCGAATGGCTGAATTGAATGCTGCCGCTGATGAAGTAGTTGATTTCCACCCCGAGGCCATGCAGAAGCGTGCTGATGAATTATTGCAGTCGGTGGGTTCGGTAGTATGCTCTTCCTTGGCAGAAGCCATGTCTGGTGCTCCGACGGATGCGTTCCGGAAAGCCCAGAACATCAAGGCCTCTCCGTTGGTAGGGTATTCCTTCCTGCGTATTGGCGAAGATGGAAAGTTGTATCTTATTTCCAAAAGCGAACATTACCATGCATCCCTTGGTCATTCCTTTCCGGGATACAAATTGATTGAAAATGCCCGTAAGCTTGGTATAGCAAACATAACACATAACAATACGCGGGGCCATATTCAGCGCTTGCTTGAACGCGAACTTGTACGCATAGTGAACAGCATACCAGCCGGTCCGGATGCCGCAAAACAAGTAGACCATGCCATTGCATCAAACAAGCCACATGTGCTGAATCGGGTCATCAATCTTGAGACTGGCAGCATTGCCTGCGAGGCAGCTCTGAAGATGATGCTGGCCAGGTTCTACAGTCATAATGCCGGAGGCAAGGAGCCTGAATTTGCAGAGAAAATACCGGTGATCCTGGTAATGGCCGACAACAATGATGGACTCCAGGCCAATTACCATGGCACCAACATACTCAACCAGATGTTGCGAGGAATGTGGCCCTCTATGTATGCAAAGCTTGAGGCTGCCGGCGCGATGGTGGTGAAGGCGGTCAAGATTAATGATATAGTCCATTTCAAGCAGACTGTTGAAAACTGGAATTCGGGGAAATACAAGATAGCGGGTTTCTTTCATGAGATCATTCTGATGAACTACGGTGCAATAAAATTAGGCAAGGAATATCTGCAAGAGGCTTATCGTGTCTGTGATTCAAATGATATCCCTGTCTGTTGCGACGAGATACAGTCATGCATCTGGTATCCCGGACTTTTCCTGTTCAGCGAATACGGACTTAAACCGGATTTTGTTACTCTGGGAAAGGGATTTCCTGGTGGGCAGTATCCGGCATCAAAAGTAATAACCACTGCTGCAATGGACAATCTGAGCCAGTTCGGCGCTTTGGTTACCAACGGTCAGGAAGAACTTGCTGCCATAGCGTATCTCGTGACCATGCGCTATGCCTTGGCCAATGAGGAACCGACCAGGGAAGTTGGGGACTATTTTGAGGCAGCTCTCAGAAAAGCAGCCAAAGCCCATCCAGCATTGATAAACAAAGTTGAAGGGTTCAGGTTGTTGTCATCATTATATTTTTATGATCCTGAGAAGGCTATTGCCTTTGTCAGGACCCTGAACAAAGAGTGTATAGATATCAGTGCCCATACCTACAAGGCCAATTGCGAACCATCAGCCTTGCTGAAACTTCCGCTGACCGCAACACCAGCTCTGGCTGATTTTCTTGTCGGACGTGTGGATGCGGCTTTGGCAAAAATAGAAGCTGGAGACGATCTATGAATAGAGAAATCCGTTTTGGTATAATTGGATGTGGTTTGATGGGCAAGGAATTTGCCAGCGCCGCAGCCCGCTGGTGTCATCTTGACGAGGATCTGCCACGACCAGTGATCACTGCTGTCTGCGATCCGAATCCTGCAGCGGCCACCTGGTTCAAAGACAATTTCCCTACGGTACAATTGGTAACTACCGATCATAAGGAATTGTTGGCCAGCGCTGAGGTAGACGCCGTCTATTGCGCTGTTCCCCATGATCTGCATGCTGACGTATACATAGATGTTATAGAAGCGGGCAAGCATCTCCTGGGCGAGAAACCTTTTGGTATTGATCAGGGGGCAAACAAGCGCATCATGGAGGCCATCCGCCGGCATCCGGAGGTTCTGGTTCGATCATCCTCGGAGTTCCCTTTTGCCCCGGCGATGCAGCGTTTGTGCGATATGATTGACAACAAAGAGTTCGGCCGCATTATCCAGGTTGATGCCGGTTTCATACACTGCAGCGATCTTGATCCTGTCAAACCAATCAACTGGAAGCGCATCATAGCCCGGAACGGCGAATACGGTTGTATGGGAGATCTCGGACTTCATGTCTGCCATGTACCGTTCCGCGCTGGCTGGGTACCGCGCAATGTGCGTGCCATACTTTCCAAGATCATCACCGAGAGGCCTGACGGCAAGGGAGGTATGGCTGCATGCGAGACCTGGGACAATGCCACCATGTTCTGCGAAGCCCTGGATCCTGTTTCGGGTGAACTTTTTCCCATGACATTGAGAACCCAGCGGATTGCCCCCGGAGAAACCAATACCTGGTACATCACCATACTGGGTACGCGAAACTCTGCCAGGTTCAGTTCAAAGAACATCAATGTACTGGAGATCATGCCATACACCCCCGGAGGTGAGCAGAACTGGCAGACGGTGGACATAGGTCACCGTACTGCGTTCAAGTCCATTACCGGCGGAATTTTCGAGTTTGGATTCTCTGATTCCATCCTGCAGATGTGGGCAGCCTTCATCGATGAGTTGACCCATGGGAAAACGCGGAAGACCTTTGTCGGTTGTGTCAGGCCGGAAGAGACAGAGCTGTCACATAGATTGTTCACAGCTGCACTGGAGTCCCAACGGACTGGTGCCTGTGTTACGGTCTGATTCCTGTTTGTTTGTTGGTATCTGGGTTGGAGTTGGAGGAGGCTGCTTACTGGCACGATTCGGAGACCGAAGCCTCCCTGCCTCTGTAGATCTTCACGCAGTGTTTTCCGGAAGATTTGGCATCGTACAAGGCCTGATCTGCTGCTGTCAGCAAGTCCGGGCCGGTCTGGTCGGAGCCAAGATCGTACGAGGTCAGACCGATCGAGCAACCCAGATATTGTTCCCGGGGCAGAACGATATCCCGCTCCAGGAACTGTATGATTTCGATCCGATAACCGTTGGCAGCTTCAATCTTTTCAAGAATACGATGGGCGAGGTTCAGGGCATCCACTTCGGTGGTATTGGGAAGCAATACAAGGAACTCGTCACCACCATACCGGGCTGCAGTATCAGACGTACGCAGGGATAACCGAAGAAGCTCCGCAAAGAGCCTGAGCACCAGATCACCGGCCGCATGGCCGAAATTGTCGTTGTAGAATTTGAAATTATCAAGGTCTATGAACAAGAGTGCAAAACCATTGCCTTCTTTGCCCTTGTAGCGTTCCATCCGGTCCTCTTCCCGGGTCAGTATCTGGACAAACTGATGTCTGTTGTACAGGCCAGTCAAAAGATCTGTAGTGGCCATAGCCTGCAGTTTCTCGTTGCTTGCTTCCAGTTCGTTGGTACGCTCCCGGATACGTTCTTCCAGTTCATTGTTCAGATTGGCAAGCCGTTTAACCGTCCTGGCATCCTCACTTGAGATGTAGACTGAAATTGCGGCAAGAAAGATGAAGAAGACGTACTCGGAGATCATGATACTGTGCAGGTAACCACCAGTTACGGCAAAATCGTTCAGCCCACCAATGAGTCCGGGCGAGAATGTCAGAGCTCCGGTCAGCCGTGAGCTCAAGGATAGTTCCCTTGCTGTCAGGAAACGCAGGATGGGCAGGAGTGAAAAAAGGACAAGAATCAGGAAGGCCATAAGTAGATAGGCAGGTCCTGTGGTTCCGTAGTGGTAATTGAAATCCAGGGTACCCAGGCGGACACCCAGCGCCGTGACAGGAAAACGCAGGAAAAAATTGAAAGGAATCAGCATCATGATGAAGCCGGCAGCTGCTGCGAAGAACCGAGGGTAAAGACTATCTGGGAAATAAATCGAATAGACGCAGAATACCCAGCCTGTCACCGTAACCAGTAGAGAGGCCAGTTTCATCCGATGTACTGTCAGCAGAGTTGCTTCAGGCAAGGTAAACGAGAGCAGGAGCTGACCTGCAGTGTAGGCAGTTCCGGCAAGCAGGGTCAGGCCAAGCCAGAAATGTATATCGATCCTGCGGTTCACCAGAAATGCACGCCCAAGAGTCTGGAACGAGAAATTGAAGAGTATGCCAACCAGAAAAGCGAGGATCAGCTGATAAGCGTGCATCGCGCTGTGTCTCCTCCCGTCATTTCCAGTTTCTTCGTAAAAAAACAAGCAGAATATCACATCATATTTAGTTCCAGCGATTAATTCAACCGATGCCGGATCATGATTATTGGGATATGAACAAATAAGGAGGTGTCGGCTAAAATGAAAATGTAGCGTATACTCGAAACCGGAGAGAAGCTAGAGAACATGAGTCGGCCACGAGCCTCTTCACTGACAACCCTTATAAGCGAGAAGTTCAGGGGAGTCTGGGTACTTCTTTCGGAGACCACCACCTTCCTCAGCAGGACCCATCTTCTGGCGCAATATGAAAGCCAGTTGAGGGAATGGCGAGCCATCCTTCAAAGCAGCCACAACAACAATGAAAAGGCCCTGGCCGTTAAGCAGGAGCTTATTGAACTCAGGAGGAACCTGCGACTCCAGGGATATGACCTTTCCTTAGGCTCGCAGATGCTGGTTTTTGATGGTTTCCGCAACGATGCCTGCCTGCGGGAAGGTTTCCGCCGCATCGTGTTGTTCATAAGTGATGCTGGCGTGTATTGGCTGGTAGGGGAGGATAATCATGTGACCCTGTCCAATTTCCTCGAAGAGCGAATGGATCAGCTGAGGGTGCGCCAGATACGGGAGAGGCATTACCTGTGGTATCAGCGCAGGAAGAACGAGCTGGTCTTTTCAGGATCCGACACTGAAACAAAGGATGACTTCGAGCGGCTCAAACGGATAGGAGAGGCTAATCCTTTGCTGTTCCTGAGTAGTTTGAAGAGTTTGCGGTAAAGCACGACAAACTTCAGGGAGCAGACAGCTGTAGCTTGATCTATGTATCCTTGATGGGGCTGAGCCCCCAGGCGGTGGGATAGCGGAGGCGACCGGAGCCGGCTTTCCCGCGATAGCCTCGGATTTACTTTTCATACAAACCCTTGCTAAACAAAAAAGCCGTCCCCCCGTGAGGGGGATCGGCTTTTCTGTTTAGCGAAACTCCCGGTTAACCGGCTTGTCCGGTTAAACCGGGAGCCTGAGGACCGCCGTTCTTTAGAACGGTCGGTCACTCAGGTATTTGTACTCTTTCCAGCGGCGCTCGACCATGGCTTTTTCCTTGGCTGCGAGCATGTCGGCCCTTTCGGGGTCGGCGGCGCGGAGGCTCATGAAGCGGGTCTCGCTCTTCATGTAGTCGGCAATCTTGCTGGTATCGGGATCCTTGCTGTCCAGCTGGAAGGGATTCTTGCCCTGGGCAACCAGACGGGGATCGTAGCGGTACAGGGGCCAGATGCCGGCTTCCACCAGGGTCTTCTGCTGGTTCATGCCCTTCATCATGTCTATGCCATGGCTGATGCAGTGGCTGTAGGCGATGATGATTGAGGGACCGTCGTAGCTCTCGGCTTCGCGCATGGCCTTGAGGGCCTGGTTCATGTTGGAACCCATGGATATCTGGGCAACATACACATAGCCATAGCTCATGGCTATCATGCCCAGGTCCTTCTTGCCGATGTCCTTGCCCGCTGCTGCGAACTTGGCTACGGCGCCGAAGGGGGTGGCCTTGGACATCTGTCCACCGGTGTTGGAGTACACCTCGGTGTCCAGCACCAGGAGGTTCACGTTGCGGCCGCTGGCAATGACATGGTCCACACCGCCGAAGCCGATGTCATAAGCCCAGCCGTCGCCACCCAGGATCCAGACGGACCGGGTGATGAGGTAGTCGGCTACGCTGGCCAGTTCCTTGGCCCACTGATCCTTCTTGCCGGCTATGACTTTCTTCAGCTCGGCAACATTCACCCGCTGGGCTTCGATGGCTGCATCGTCGGCCTGGGCATTGTCCAGGAGCTTGTCGGCCAGGGCGCCGAGGCTTGCCTTGTTGGCTTTTACCAGTTCACGGGCGTACTCGGCCATCTTGTCGGCGTTCAGGCGCATGCCCATGCCGAACTCGGCGGCATCCTCGAAGAGGCTGTTGGACCAGGCAGGTCCGCGGCCATCGTCACGGGTACAGTAGGGGGTGGTGGGCAGGTTTCCGCCGTAGATGGACGAACAACCGGTGGCGTTGGCAATCACTGCCCGGTCGCCGAAGAGCTGGCTCATCATCTTCACATAGGGTGTCTCGCCGCAACCGGCGCAGGCGCCGGAGAACTCGAAGAGCGGCTTCTTCATGGCTATGCCCTTGATGGTTCCAAGGTTCAGACCGGGTGTCTCGGGGATGGACAGGAAGAAGTCCCAGTTCTTTACTTCCTTCTCTCTGACGGAGATCTGGTCCACGAAGTTGATGGCCTTCTTGCCTTCCTCTGTCTTGCTCTTTACGGGGCAGATGTTGATACAGGCGCCGCAACCGGTGCAGTCCTCAGGGGCAATCTGCAGGGTGGCCTTCATGCCGTCGAATTCCTTGCCTCTGGCATCGGCGCTCTTGAAGTCGGCAGGTGCGTTCTTCAGGAGCTCAGGCTGGTAGGCCTTGAGGCGGATACATGCATGGGGGCAGACCATGGTGCAGTGACCGCACTGGATACAGATGTCGGGGTCCCATTCGGGTATCTTGTCGGCGATGTTGCGTTTCTCGTACTTGGTGGTTCCCGAGGGGAAGGTTCCGTCGTCGGGCAGCTTGCTAACCTTGATCTTGTCTCCCCTGGCGGCGATTATCTCGCCGAGTACTTCCTTTACGAAGTCGGGAGCGTTTTCCGGAACGGGGCTGATCATCTTGTGCTTGCTGTCGGCTGCACCGACTTTTACTTCCCTGACTTCCGAAAGGGCAAGGTCGATGGCCGCGATGTTCTTGGCAACGATATCCGCACCCTTGCGGGCATAGGTCTTTTCTGCGTACTTCTTGATGAGCTTTACGGCTTCCGCTTCGGGAAGAACACCGGAGATCTTGAAGAAG
Organism: Spirochaetia bacterium; assembly: GCA_034004175.1. GTDB lineage: Bacteria > Spirochaetota > Spirochaetia > Treponematales > UBA12059 > MIBM01. The sequence continues at coordinate 894 of JAVEXH010000067.1, read as the reverse complement.
GCAGTCTGCATGACGGTGTTGATCCGGCTGCCCATGCCAGCCTTCTCGGCGATGGCCAGACCGTCGATTACGTAGAAGCGGAGTTTCTTGTCTATGATGCGCTTCTGCACTTCAACGGGAATCTCTGCCCAGACCTTGTCTGCCGGGAAAGGGCTGTTGAGGAGGAACACACCGCCTGCTTTTGCAAGGGACAGCATGTCGATCTTCTCAAGGAAGCTGAACTTGTGGCAAGCGACAAAGTCAGCCTTGGTGATGAGATATGGCTTCTGGATCTTCCTGGGACCGAAGCGGAGATGGCTGATGGTGTAGGTTCCGGCCTTTTTGGAGTCGTAGACAAAGTAACCCTGGGCGCTGTTGTCGGTCTCGTCGCCGATGATCTTGATGGAGTTCTTGTTTGCGCCGACGGTACCGTCGGAGCCGAGGCCGAAGAAGATGCATTCCTTTACGCCGTCATGCTCCAGCTCGAAGTCTTCGTCCCAGGGGATACTGGTGCCGGTGACATCGTCGTAGATGCCCAGGGTGAACTCAGTCCTGGGCTTGGCATTCTTGAGGTCATCAAAAGCTGCCTTTACCATGCCGGGGGTAAACTCGGCGGAACCAAGACCGTAGCGACCCCCGACTACGGTGGGCCAGCTCTTGAAGTGGCTCTTGCCGGATTCCATGGCTTCGCCGATGGCTGTGCGTACATCTTCGTACAGGGGCTCGCCGATGGAGCCTGGCTCCTTGGTGCGGTCCAGTACGGAGATCTTCTTCACGGTGGAGGGGATGGCGGCGATGAAGTGCTCGACGCTGAAGGGACGGTACAGGCGGACCTTGATGGCCCCGACTTTTTCACCCTTCTTGACCATGCTGTTTACTGCTTCTTCTACGACATCGGCTCCTGAACCCATGACG
>JAVEXH010000066.1:0-10125 GCA_034004175.1 Spirochaetia bacterium | reverse complement strand
GTGGAGCCGTGCTGTACTGGAATGGCAGATAGACCAACGTTTTCATGAACGGGTTGGCAAAGCTGTGAGCAATTTTACCCAGACTATGCCATCTCCCCAATCGGAACTGGTTCAGCAAAGCCTGAAAGATCCATACGTTTTCGATTTTTTGGCCCTTACCTCCGACGCAGTTGAGAGGGATATCGAAAAACAGCTGGTTACCCAGATCACCCGTTTTTTATTAGAGCTGGGGAAAGGTTTTGCATTTCTTGGTCGACAGTATTCATTGAAAGTGAATGGCAAGGATTACTTTTTAGACTTGCTGTTTTACCATACCCGATTGAGATGTTACGTGGTGGTCGAATTAAAGGCAGGGGAATTCATGCCTGAGTATGTCGGGAAACTCAATTTTTACTTGTCAGCAGTTGACGATTTGCTTCGAACTGTTGACGACCAGCCTACCATTGGTCTGATCCTGTGTAAAAGTAAGGATAAACTAGATGTAGAGTATGCTCTGCGAGATATCAATAAACCTATGGGTGTGAGTTCTTACATCACCAAAGAAATTCCAATATCAGTACAATCTCAGTTGCCGACGGTGCAACAGATTGAGGATGAGTTAAAGGAGCTTGGCCAAATTCAAGACAAGGAAGCCAACAATGACTGATTATAAAACCATAGTTGAATCAACTAATTTCATCGTACTGGATAAATACACCAAAGAATGGCAGGTAGCTGAAGGCTACCAAACTGAGGGTGATCTAGAACGGGAACTGATTGAAGATTTAATCAATCAGGGCTATGAGTACCTGCCCGGGTTGAAAAACCCCGATGCCATGCTGGCCAACATCCGCGTGCAGCTGCAGAGCCTCAACAGCATGCAGTTTTCCGGACCGGAATGGCACCGATTTGTGGAGACCTACCTGGACAAACCCAGCGACACAACCATCGATAAAACCCGGAAAATCCACGATGACTTCATCCATGACTTTGTCTTTGATGACGGGCATATCCAGAACATCCATCTGGTTGACAAGAAGAACATCGCCCGCAACAAGGTGCAGGTGATCAAGCAGTTCGAACAATCCGGCAATCAGGTCAATCGCTACGATGTGACGATTCTTGTCAACGGGCTGCCGTTTGTACAGATCGAGCTGAAAAAGCGGGGAGTGGCCATCCGCGAAGCCTTCAACCAGGTACACCGCTACAGCAAGGAAAGCTTCAATGCGGAGCATTCGCTGTACAAGTATCTGCAGCTTTTTGTCATTTCAAACGGAACCGACAGCCGCTATTTTGCCAATACCACCAAGCGTGACAAGAACAGTTTCGATTTTACCATGAACTGGGCAAAATCAGACAACACCCACATAAAAGACCTGAAGGATTTTACCGCCACGTTTTTCCAGAAGAACACGCTGCTCAGTATCATCCTCACCTATTCCGTGTTCGATGTGAGCGACACGCTGCTGGTCATGCGACCGTACCAGATTGCGGCTACGGAACGCCTGCTGTGGAAGATCAGGAGTTCGTATCAATCCAAAGCCTTGAACAAGCCAGAAGGCGGTGGTTACATCTGGCATACCACCGGTTCGGGCAAGACGCTTACCAGTTTCAAGGCGGCCCGCCTTGCTACGGAACTGGAGTTCATAGACAAGGTGTTTTTTGTGGTGGACCGCAAAGACCTCGATTTCCAGACCATGAAAGAATACCAGCGCTTCTCGCCGGACAGCGTGAACGGTTCGGATAGTACCGCAGGGCTCAAGCAGAACATGGAAAAAGATGACAACCGGATCATCGTTACCACCATTCAGAAGCTCAATAACCTGATGAAGACAGAAGACAATCTGCCCATCTACAAAAAGCAGGTCGTCTTCATCTTTGACGAGTGCCACAGGTCCCAGTTCGGTGAGGCCCAGAAGAACCTGAAGAGGAAGTTCAAGTGTTTCTACCAGTTCGGTTTTACCGGAACGCCGATCTTCCCGCAGAATGCCTCGGGCTCTGAGACCACCGCTACTGTGTTTGGCCGGGAACTGCATTCCTATGTCATCACCGATGCCATCCGGGATGACAAAGTCCTGAAATTCAAAGTGGACTACAATGATGTGCGCCCGCGCTTCAAGGAATTCGAACTGGAACAGGATGACAAAAAGCTCAGCGCTGCCGAAAACAAGGAAGCCTTGCTGCATCCCCAGCGTATCCGGGAAATTGCCCACTACGTACTGGACAAGTTCAGGCAAAAGACCCATCGGCTGCACGGCAGCGGCACGGGTTTCAATGCCATGTTTGCCGTCAGCAGTGTGGATGCCGCAAAGATATACTATGAAACCTTCCGTACTCTGCAGAAAGAAAGTGAAAAGCCGCTCAGAGTCGCCACCATTTTCTCCTTTGCCGCAAACGAGGAGCAGAGTTCCATTGGCGAGATTCCTGACGAAGGTTTTGAACTGAGCGCCATGGACTCAAGCGCCAAGGAATTCCTGAACGCCGCCATTACCGATTACAACGGGATGTTCAAAACCAGCTTCAGTACCGAGAGCAATGGATTCCAGAACTATTACCGTGACCTCTCCTTGCGGGTAAAGAAACAGGAAATAGACCTCCTGATTGTGGTGGGTATGTTCCTTACCGGATTTGATGCTCCCACGCTGAATACCCTGTTTGTGGATAAATCCCTTAGGTACCACGGCTTGATTCAAGCCTATTCCCGCACCAATCGTATCTACGATGCCACCAAAACCTTTGGGAACATCGTTACCTTCCGTAACCTGGAACAGGCTACTATCGACGCCATTACCTTGTTCGGTGATACTAACACCAAGAATGTGGTGCTTGAAAAAAGCTACAAGGAATATATGGACGGCTTCAGGGATCTGGCAACCGGTGAGGCCCGCCGGGGCTATCTGGATGTAGTCAGGGAACTGCAGGAAAGATTCCCCAAGCCGGATGAAATCGTAAAAGAAAAAGACAAAAGGGACTTCACCAGGCTCTTTGGCGAATACCTTCGGGTAGAAAACATTCTGCAGAATTACGACGAGTTTGCAGGGTTGCAGGCTTTGCAGCACCTTGATATCTCGGATGCACAAGCTGTGCACGAGTTAAAATCCAGATACTATCTGGATGATGAAGACATAGCCGCAATGCAGGGAATCCGGATACCTCCTGTACGGATGATCCAGGATTATCGCTCGACCTACAATGACATACGCGACTGGCTCCGCAGGGAAAAGTCCGCCGGCAACAAGGACGATCCAACGATTGACTGGGACGATGTTGTTTTTGAAGTCGATCTTCTGAAATCCCAGGAAATCAATCTCGATTACATTCTTGAGCTGATTTTTGAAAACAACAAGAAACGAAAAGACAAGGCTACACTGGTCGAAGATGTGCGGCGCCTGATCCGTTCAAGCATCGGCAACAGGGCAAAAGAGAGCCTGCTTGTAGACTTCATCAACCAGACTGATCTGGATGGCATCCACGACAAGGCAAGCATAATCGATGCTTTTTTCAAGTATGCCCAGGATCAACAACAGCGTGAAGTGAAAGAGCTGATCGCAGAAGAAAACCTGGATGCAGAAGCTGCGCGGCGCTATATCTCTGCTTCCCTGAAAAGGGAATACGCCAGCGAAAACGGCACTGAGCTCAATGAGATACTCCCCAAGATGAGTCCCCTCAATCCTCAGTATCTGGTAAAGAAGCAAAACGTATTCCAGCGGATAGTAAATTTGGTAGAAAAATTCAAAGGTGTCGGCGGAAAAATTGAATGATGCATGGCAACATGTCAAGACTGGTTCGATTATATCATTATAAGGGGATGGGATTACATGAAAGATGAACTCAGCACAGCCTGGTGGACCTCCGCGGTCTTCTACCAGATCTATCCCCGGAGTTTCCAGGATGCCGACGGCGACGGGGTAGGCGATCTGGCCGGTATACTTCAGCGCCTGGATTATATCGTCGAGCTTGGTGCCGATGCCCTGTGGATAAGCCCCTTCTTCAGAAGTCCCATGAAGGACTTCGGCTACGACATCTCCGATTACTGCGATGTGGACCCGCTGTTCGGCAGCATGGATGACTTCAAGCGGCTGCTGGACGAAGCCCACCGACGGGGCATACGCATTGTCATCGATCTGGTGGTGAACCATTCATCGGACGAGCATCCCTGGTTCAAGGAAGCCCGCTCGTCAAAAGACAATCCGAAGCATGACTGGTACATCTGGAAGCCCATCATCGGCAAGAAGCCGCCGAACAACTGGATAAGCCTCTTCGAGCAGCGCTCGGCCTGGTATCCCAACGAAGCCACCAACGAGTGGTATCTGGGCACCTTCACCCGGAGCCAGCCGGAGTTCAACTGGCGCAACAGGGAGCTGCGGGAAGCAATCTATGATATTACCCGCTTCTGGCTGGACCTTGGCGCCGACGGTTTCCGCATGGATGTAGCCACCGCGTACATCAAGGACGATCAGTACCGCTCCAATCCCTTCAAGTGGAACCTGTCGCCTGACCTCTTCCAGGAGCATATCTACGACCGCAACCGCCCCGAGGTCGGGGAGATCTTCCAGGAGTTCCGGAATCTGGCTGACGGCTACGGCGACCGTGTCCTGATAGCCGAGACCCATGGCCGCGACCCCGCCCTGGCGGCGTCTTGCCACGGTGAGAACAACGACGGCCTGCACATGGCCTTCAACTTCGAGTTCCTCTTCCGGCCTTGGAGTGCCAAGGCCTTCCGCACTTCCGCAGAACGCTGGTACTCCTTGCTGCCCGAGGGAGCCTGGCCTAACTTCACCCTGTCAAACCACGACCAGCCCAGGCACTTCTGGCGCTACCGTCACCGCGATAAAAAAATTACAGAGGCCAGGGCCAGGGTCGCCGCCGCGATGCTGCTGCTGCTCCGGGGAACGCCCTTCCTGTACTACGGCGAGGAACTGGGCATGGATTGCCGCCGTATTTCCCGCAAGGACCTGCGCGATCCCCTGGGTATAAACACCTGGCCCTTCCAGTCATACGGACGTGACCCCGAACGCACCCCCATGCAGTGGGACGCCTCGGCCAATGCCGGCTTCACCACCAGCAAACCCTGGCTACCGGTCAACCCCGACTATACGGAAAAGAACGTAGTAGCCCAGAAGGCCGATCCTGCCTCGTTGTGGAACTGGTACGCCACCCTCCTGCGCCTGCGCAAGGACGAGCCGGCTCTGGTGTCGGGAAGCCTGCGCTTCATCGATACACCGACGGATGTGATCGCCTGGGAAAGGCAGGAAGGTGACAACCGTATAGCGGTGTATCTCAACTTTGGATTGCGTGCGCGTGAGGTACATGTCGATGGCGGAGAGGTTCTGTTGAGGCGGGGGCTGGAGCGGGGAGCGGGCAGAGATACTGACCAGGAATCGGCAGCAAGGGCTGAGACGGGCACAGGGAATAGTACGGACGCCATCATCGCGGGTACGTTTGATCTGGGTCCGCTGGAGGTGTTGGTGATTAAAAGAGGGTGATTCAAATAGGAATATTTCTTCGAGCCTTTTTGGCCTTCTTCTCCTTCTCGGAATATCGGACATTTTCCAGATCCTTGAAATGCTAATACTGGGTCCAAAGAATGCAGTTATACTTCATTGCTGCACCGGAAACCAGATCTGCCCCTATAGCCTCCCCAGGAACTCCAGCACCCACAAAGTGGTCAGGGCAGTCTGGGCCTCCGGCGACAACAGGGCTGTGCCGTCGCCCTTCTGTATGCCGTAGCGCCCGAACTGGGCATGGTTGGCTCCGGGCATCATCTTGTAGATGGCACCTGCGGGTAGCAGATTCCGGGATTCTTCTGCCTTCTGGAGGCCACCTTCAAGCCCCAGTTCCTCCTTGATTGACAGGGCTGCCAGATCGATCCCTGACAGATCCGAGGCGGGGTAGCTACCCAGCAGGATGAGGCTCCGGAAGCCCCGGCTGTTCTTCTTCAGGTGTTCCGCCGCCATGGCGCCACCCAGGCTGTGGCCTGCCAGGTGCCAGACCTCGTACTCTGGATGTTCCTTCCGCACCTTCTCTGCCGCCCCAACCCCGAAAACCGCCAGGTTAAGGGGCATGGTTGGCACAAAGACCGTGTATCCGGCCTTGGCCACTCCTTCCCAGAGGGGCAGGTAGGCCAGGGGCCTCACCTTGCCGCCTGGGTAGAAGATGATGGCTTCACGTTTGCCTGATGGGGACAGAGCCTGCTTCGGAGCCTGCCCTGTTGTCTGGCCTGGAGCCTGGTTTTCCGGGGGTAGGATGGTGTAGAGCTTCCGGGATTGCTCCAGGCGTTCCTCCTGTACAAGTGAATCCGCCAGTTCCAGAACCATGGGCTCCGGCTTGTAGGAGGCGGCGAGGAAGGCGCAGCTTTGGAGGGCCAGGCTCAGGGTGATGATGAGGGCGGCAAAAATTTTGCGCCTTGGTTGTAGTGTATTCATGATGACTCCTTCGTGGGGGTCTGATCCTTGGTCTACACTACCTGCCCGGATGATTCAAGGGCACGGTGGTACGAGTTGGTTGGTCTTCAGTGATGAAAATGCCGGAAACCTTCCGGCCTCCGGCATTTCTTCTCTGTTTGTAAATGTTTTTAACGAGCTGACACTTTGATGCGCAATCCGGTCTGCAGGGGTGTGAATGTTGCGCCGAAGGCAGCGTACAAGGCCGCCTGGGCCCGGAAGCCGGTGCAGTGGCCGGGCATGATGGTCTTCATCTTGAACTCCGAAAGACCTGCAACCGTCTTCTTGATGCGTTCCTCGGAAGCCTCGATCAGGTGGAAGCCGCCGAGCACGTTCTCGAATTCCCGGGTACCGCACATAGCTGCGACCTGCTTCACGATGTTCACGATGCCCGCGTGGCTGCAACCGGTCATGATGAGAGGCGCGTGCCCGCGTACCCGGGCAACCATCGACAGGTCGTCGGGCATGCCATCAGGTTTGACCTTGCCGCCGTCAATGGTTGCAAGGCCCCCGATGCCCACCTCCTCGTAATCGGTCTGACGCTGGACCTCGCCGGTGGTGAACAGGCCTGGCATCAGTTCCAGTGGATCGGTGGTCAGATACAGTTCTGCGCCGGCAGCCCTCAGTTTTTCTTCTGAATCGCCGGGCATCACGCCTACATGCCTCAGGAACGGCGCGGTGATGAAGTTGAGACGGAACATCGCCGGGTGGGCAATGACGGGCAGATCCTTCCTGCCTGTGGCCGCGATTATCTCGGCAAGACCCTGGGTATGATCGTAGTGGCAGTGGGTTATCACGATCGCGTCGATGCAGGAAGGGTCTATTCCCATCGTCCTGAAGTTGTACAGGAGGCCGGTCGGATTCTGTCCAACGTCCATGAGGACGTTTTTTGTCACCCCGCCACCGGTCGCCTTGATGAGCAAGGATATGCCGTGCTGGCCGAGGTAGGGGCTTTCGTACATCACTGAATCCTCGGCCATGACGATGATCTCGAGCTCGTCAAGCTGACCTTTGGGGTTCGGATCCTTTGCTGTGTTCATTGGTAAGGCCTTCTTATTTCGACGGTGTATTTGATGCTGACAGTTTCTTCACCTCCCCTGAGACGAAGAGAACCACAAGCATAACGATCAGGGTCGGTAGCAGCCAGCCGAAGCTGATGCTGCCCAGGGGTAGTTTGGCAACGAGTGCACCGACAGGATTGCCGGGGAAGCCCATGGCGCCAAGGAAGTCGCCGATGCTGAAGAACACTGAGGTGGCGACACCGGCGGCTATGGTAATCCTGAATTGCTGGAACTTGCTGGACTGCGAAGTGATGATCAGCACGATGACCGATGGGTATACCAGGAGGAGCCAGGGTACCGTGAAGCGAACTATCCTGGACAGGCCGACCAGTCCCATGGCAAAACCTGCAACACTGGCGGCTATGGTCACCCACAGGTATTTGATCCTGCCGCCGCTGACCTCGGTGAACATGTCGCCGGCCATCGAGGTGATGCTGGCCGATGTGGTGATGCACGCCAGAGCGATGAGTACGCCGAAGATTGCCTTGCCGATCACACCGAGCAGCGAACCGGCTATTTCCACAGACAGGACGCCGATCTCGGCATTGGGGAAGAGGGTTCCGGTGCTTGCTCCCAGGTACACGAGCCCTGTCGATGTGACACCAAGGGCAATGGCGGTAAAGAGGCCAAGACGTATCAGGTTGGCTGTCTGAGATGGCTTGTCTTCTACCTTGCGCAGCTTGAGTTCATTGAGTATCCATCCGCCCAGGAGGAAGGCCGCGAGGGCGTTCATCGTGTTGTAGCCGTTCAATAGGCCTCCGCCTATTGCGTTCTTCATGCCTTCCGCGGCTACCTGGCCGTTGGGTGCAAGGACGCCCTTGATGAGCAGGATGACGATGAAAAGGATGAGGGCGGGCGACAGGAGTTTGCCCAGCCTGTCCACCACCTTGGAACGCGAGGATGCAAGGTAGAAGTTCAGCAGGAAGTAGACGAGCAGCGTGAGCCAGAGGGGTATCCCCGGGAAGAAGGAGGCTATGGCCATCTCGTGGGTCGCTGATGATACCCTTGGCAGGATGAACAGGATCTGGATAAGGACGGGGATGATGACATAGATGCCACCTATCGTTTTCCCGAGTACCTCCCTGGAGATACCGGCCATGGTCTTGTCCTGTCGTGCCACACCCATGTAGGCGAGCCAGACGCCTATGCTGTTCATGATAAAGTAGCCGAGTGCTGCCGGGAACCAGGCAGCTCCCGCATCGCGGCCGAGTACCGACGGGAAGATTACATCTCCGACTCCGAAGTGGCCTGCAAACATCGCTCCCGAAATGACAAGCAGAGTTGCCAATGGCAGATACCGTTTTGTGGATTCGCCCATACGTGCTCCTTCTCCTTTTTGAAAGGGTTCCGGCGCCTGTTCCGCACATAGGTCAGATTGCCGCAGGAACAGTGTAATATTGGCATAAGCCCAAAACTCTGTCAAGGAAAATTTACATATGATGCTGTACTCACTCTCCGGACTGTCAGGGTTTTTTCAGGTTTTCATTGGCCTGGCTCGCCATCATTCCGCCAGCCTCTTCTCTCCTGTCAGGCTCCGCTTTTCCGTCAGGTCCTCACTGGCCTCCAGGGTCCCGAGGTAGCTTCCGTCAGCGCCGCGCAGGGCGAAGTATTCTATATGGATGAACCGGCCCTTCATGGTTAGCCAGAAGGCTTCCCGGTCTTTTTTGCCTGCCTTGAAGTCTTCCAGTATCGCCACTACCCTGCCGACACTGGCACCGGGGTGGCAGTTGCGTACGTCCCGGCCAACGATGGCCGGGCTTCGCGGGAAGATGCGCTTCGGAGAATCGGAGAACCAGCGTACCTTGTCGTCCGCATCTACCCAGGTCATGTCCAGATGGATGGTGGAGAACAGTGCACCCAGGATTTCCGGCGGCAGGCTGCCTGTCCGTTCCGAGAATCCGGCAGTTGCCGGTCCTGTAGTTGCTGGTCCGGTAGCATGAATTCCGGAATCTGGCTCCGTTACCACCTTTGCTTTGGCTGAATAGCCTGCCATCTCCTCTTCATCCAGAAAGGCATACCCGTATTCATGGGCTTCGGCAAACAGGGACTGTCCTTCCGGTCCTGAAATCATGGACGCCATGACCGGGAAGAGGGCGCATTCTTCCCGGAACAGGTTGGTGTTCAGATCAAAGTACAGTTTGCCGACAACCGCGTTGATCGACTTTGTATCGATGCTGCCGCCGGATCCGGCACTGTCTGAAGGCTTGCCTGAACCGGTGACTACAGCCCGAGCCGTTTCAATCAGGCTTGCCAGGCTTCTGAGCCCTTTGCGGGCATCATCATGGATATCCCACATCAGCCTGACACAGCGGAACTGCGGATACCGGGCTTCGAACCAGGGGAAGAGCACGTTTTCCTTCTTGTGGAAATGTATTTCCACGGCCTCGAGCCTGGCAATCAATGTGGAAAGCCCTGCAAGCCCGGAAGCGGCGGTGTCAGGGTCATTCAGCGACTTGGTGGCAGCCTTGCCTTGCCCAAGCACCTTCAGTAGTCCCTGGTTCTCGGCCATCAGGGATGAGAAGAAAAGTTCTCCCGGAGCTGGCACATACCGGTGCCTGACCAGCGATGCATGCATCAGGTTGATCAACCGGGAGACGCCGGGTTTCAGCAGTTCAAAATCGATGTCATCCGCGACGGCGGCA
>JAVEXH010000065.1:0-10211 GCA_034004175.1 Spirochaetia bacterium | reverse complement strand
CATAGACATCCTGAACGGGATACGGGAACGTTATGAGCGCTACCATGGCGTGCGCTATACGGCGGATGCTGTGGAGGCCGCTGCCAGGCTGGCCAGGCGTTATGTCAGTGATCGCTTCCTGCCGGACAAGGCAATAGATGTCATGGATGAGGCGGGGGCACGCAAGAAGGTGGAGGATCCTGACAGGGTACCGGAACTTGGGGCCATAGAAGGCGAGATACGCAGGCTTACCGAAGAAAAGCTGGCTCTGGTTTCCACCCAGAATTACGAAAGGGCTGCCGAGGTCCGCGACCGGGTGCGGTCGCTGAAGGCCGAGCTTGAAGATCTGAGGGCCAGGAATGCCACGGCGGGTGAGGGTGGTAGCCCGGTGACGGTGGACGACGTCCGGGCAGTGCTATCGGAGATGACTGGCATACCGGTGGAACGCATAGCCGAGAGTGAGTCCGGAAAGCTGACGAATCTTGAAGCGGAATTGCATAGGCGGGTTGTGGGTCAGGAAGAGGCTGTAATAGCCCTGGCCGCAGCGGTTCGGCGATCCCGGGCCGGAATAGCAGATTCGCGCAGGCCGCTGGGTTCTTTCGTATTCCTGGGACCTACCGGCGTGGGGAAGACCCTTCTTGCCAAGACCCTGGCCGAGAGTCTCTTCGGCAGTGAGGAAGCCCTGATCAGGATAGACATGTCCGATTTCATGGAACGCCACAACGCTTCGCGCCTGGTCGGTGCACCCCCCGGCTATGTGGGGTACAACGAGGGTGGCATGCTTACCGAGCGGGTCCGGCGCAAACCCTACAGCGTGGTGCTCTTCGACGAGATAGAGAAGGCCCATCCCGATGTGTTCAATCTTTTGCTGCAATTACTGGAAGAGGGTGAACTGCGGGACAACCTGGGTCATGGTGTGTCGTTCCGCAACTGTGTGGTCATCATGACCAGCAATGCGGGGACCAAAGACATAACCCGGGGCACCCGTCTGGGTTTCGGCGCTGAGTCGGTGCGTTTCGACTACAAGGCTGTGAAGTCGGCGGCATTGGCGGAACTCAAGAAAGCCTTCAATCCGGAGTTCATAAACCGCGTGGACGAGGTGGTGGTTTTCCATCCCCTTGACCGGCAGCAGATCAGGGCCGTGCTTGAACTTGAACTGACCGGGCTCAGGCGGCGTCTTGCCGAGAAGGGCGTAGCCCTTGAACTGGACAAGAAGGCAACTGATTATCTGGCTGAAAACGGATATGACGAAGCATATGGGGCCAGGCCCATGCGCAGGCTGATAACCAAACTCATAGAAGATCCGCTGGCATCCCAGTTGGTTGCCGGTGAATGCCTGCCGGGTTCCACTGCCAGGATACGCCTGAAGGATGAGGTCCTTGTGGTTAAGGTCGTATCGGCAGGCAAGTCCAGCACGGTGCCGGTTCAGCCCTGAGCAGAGTCTTTTCCGGTCTCTGCTGATCCGCGGCCTGGCCGGTCAGGACGGGCCGTCGTCCTTGCCTATCAGGCGTCGCAGTTCGCGTAGCCTGTCGCTCTCCATGCTCACCCGGAGATTCTTTTCCTGGGTTGGTATGACCAGGCCTTTCGGACCGTTTTTTGCCCGCCTCAGATACTTTACCTGAGTGTAATACAAGTCTGCCGCTCCGGAGGCCCGGGCCTTGGAGTAATACAGGGCCAGAGTTCCGGCGTCCAGCAGTATGTCCAGGGGTATACTCTTGCCTGGCCTGTTTTTTATGAAGACATAGGCTCCCGGCCAATCCCTCGCGTGGAGCCAGGTGTCATTGCCCCGCACGTGCCGCCGCAGAAGGTCGTCGTTTTCAGCCGCCGACCTGCCTATCAGGATAAGCCAGCCATTGCGGTCCAGCGAGAGCCCCGGATAGCGCCTGGCCGCCTCTGAAGGCACAGTCCGCCGCTTGGCAAGAAAGGCCCGTATCCGGTAGGGGTTCTCCTCGCTTTCGATCAGTGCTTCGTCTTCGGCAAGCCGGTCCATGGCGGTGTGGAGTTCGGCCAGCTCAAGGGAGGTCTCTTCCGTTCCTGATCGGGCCTTGCGGGCCTTCTCGTAGTAATCCTTGGCATTGTCTACAATGGACTTGGTGGCATCCACCCTTATGAGTACCGTACCGCCCCGGTAGAAATCGTCGGCCCGCAGAGTGCCGTTCTGTATCGGCTGACCCTGGCTGGCCATCAGGATATCCCCAAGCTCACGGAAACGAGCAGGGTCGGCATAGCTGTCGGCTGCCCGTTGCAAGGCGACAAGCCTGGTCTCCATGGCTGCCTTGTGGGCGGCGAACCAGGTGCGTGCCTTGGCAAGCAGGGCCTGTCTGGACAGCTCCGAGCCATGTTCGGCGTAGTAGGAGTCCAGGCGCTGGTTGAAGCTGCCTTCACCCGGCAGATCGCGGATCCGGAATTCCCTGGCCGGTGGCTCTGCAGTCAGAGGTTCGTAATGGCCTCCGGACACCTCGCCCTTCCTGGGTTTTCTGGCAAGAGCGTCAATAATTTCGCCATCGGGCCTGGTAAGGATGATGTTTGACGCGCCGGACCACAGTCTCAGGTACAGGATCCGGTCGCCGTCCTCACGGTTCAGGTGCAGGCGTACTATGCGTTCTGCTCCCAACTGTTCCGCTGCAACTATCCTGGCACCCTTCACCTGGGCGCGCAGAAGCTCCATGAAGCGCTGGGGTTTCTCCGCTTTCGGAATGCGCTGCCAGGTTTCATGCAGCCTGCAGGCTCCATGAGCTACACAGACCAGCAGTTCAATGGGCCTGCCTGGCTTGTACAGTGACAGCAGGAGGGTGTCATAGCTTGGCTGGATTATCTTCTGTATCTGGGCTCCGGGTAACTGAAGTTCGGCAAGGACAAGGTCAATTTCCTTCCAGTTCAGCGACAAGGGGTATTCACCTCATGCTCCGTGGCAGTGTTTGTATTTCTTGCCGGATCCACAGGGGCAGGGATCGTTCCTGCCTACTTTTGGAACCGTACGTACCACGGTACCACCCTGGGGAGATGCAGCCTGGGCCATGGGCCCTGATGCAGCCTGCCTCTTTGCCTCGCTTGCTGCTGCCGCACCGCTGCCTGCGCCGGCAAACTGGCCCATCTCATCGTGCCTGGTTACACCGCCGCTGACCACAGGACGCATGGTACGGTCTTCCTTGCGCTGGATGCGTACAAGGTAAAGGGTACTGGCCACGGAACGCCGGATGTCCTCTATCATGGCTTCGAAGATCTGGAAGCCTTCCAGCTTGTACTCCAGCAAGGGGTTCTTCTGGGCATAGTGCCGCAGGTACACCGCTTCCCGCAGGCCTTCCATGCTTTCAAGGTGGTCCAGCCATTTCTGGTCGATGGCCTGGAGGTACTTCCACCTCAGGAAATGGTTCAGGTTGTCGGTGCCTGCAAGAGCCCGTTTCTCCTCCAGGTCACGATCCAGTTCAGTTGCCACCACATCCCGCAGGATTTCGGGCTTGGCAGTCTCGGGAGAGTCGGACTTGAAGGGTAGTTGTATGCCGAAGGCTGTCTTGAGCTCGTCCTGGAGGGCGGCAAAAGCCTCTTTCTGATTGGTACGCATGTCGGAGCCGTAGGCATCGATCATGACGTCCAGCATTTCCTTGGCGGTGGTGGCAACACGCTCGGCCAGAGCTTCGTCCCTGACTATGCTGTCACGCTGGTCGTAGATGAATTTGCGCTGCTGGTTCAGTACGTCGTCATATTCAAGCAGATGCTTGCGAATATCGAAGTTCCGCTCTTCAACCCGTTTCTGGGCGTTCTCGATGGTTCTGTTCAGCAGGGGATGGTAGATGGGTTCCCCTGGCTTCATGCCGACCTTCATCATGAGGCTTTTCAGGTTGGTGCCGAAGAGCCTCATCAGGTCATCATCCAGGGAGATGAAGAAGGCCGAGCGGCCTGGGTCGCCCTGCCTGCCCGAGCGTCCGCGCAACTGGTTGTCTATGCGCCTGGACTCATGGCGTTCGGTGCCTATCACATAGAGGCCACCGGCGGCTTTTACCTTCTCGTAATCCTTCTTCCAGGCTTCGTATTCAAGCTCCATGGCCGCTCTGAACTGTTCAGGGGTAGCCTCGGTTCCGGCTCTTCTGCGGGCTCTGAACTCCAGGTTGCCGCCCAGCTTTATGTCTGTACCGCGGCCAGCCATGTTGGTGGCTATGGTCACCGCGCCGTAGGCACCGGCCTCGGATATGATGGTGGCTTCCCTGGCGTGGTTCTTGGCATTGAGTACTTCATGCCGTATGCCACGGCGGGTAAGTGCGGCTGACAGTTTCTCCGACTTCTCTATGCTTACGGTGCCCACGAGCATGGGCTGCCCCTTTTCGTGGGCTTCGGCTATTTCGTCACCCAAGGCCTCGAATTTCTCGTCCTCGTTGAGGAATACAAGGTCATCTTCGTCGTTCCTGGCCACCGGCTGGTTGGTAGGTATGACGGCAACATCCAGCTCGTAGATCTTCTGGAACTCCGTAGCCTCGGTTTCGGCAGTTCCCGTCATGCCCGCAATCTTCTTGTACATGCGGAAGTAGTTCTGGAAGGTGATGGTAGCCAGGGTGCGGTTGCGCCTGGCTACACGGATGTGTTCCTTGGCTTCTATGGCCTCGTGCAGACCGTCGGAGTAGCGCCTGCCATGCAGGATACGTCCGGTGAACTCGTCCACGATCTGGACCAGGCCATCCTGGACTACATACTCCACATCGCGGTGGAAGAGTTCCCTGGCCCGGATGGCCTGGGAAAAGTAGTGGGCGTATTCGAAGTTCTGTTCATCGAAGAGCGATCCCTGGATGAGGTTCCGCTTCTTGAGCATGTCCTCTATCTTGTCCAGGCCCTGGGAAGTGAAGGATACCTTTTTGTTTTTTTCTTCTTTTTTGTAATCACCATGCAGCTCTTCCCCGTCTTCTTCCTTGGGGTATTCGCCGGTTGCAGGATCTTTTTCCACTTCTACCAGCTGGGGAGCCATTTTGGCCACTTCGTTTATCTTGAGGGTGTCATCTTCGGCGGCACCGGAGATGATGAGGGGCGTTCTGGCCTCGTCTATGAGGATGGAATCTATTTCGTCGACAATGCAGTAATGATGACCACGCTGGACCCGGCGGGCGGGATCCATGGTCATGTTGTCCCGGAGATAGTCGAAGCCGAACTCGTTGTTGGTTCCGTAGGTTATGTCCTTGGCATAGGACTGCCGGCGGAGGTCACTGTCCATGTTGGATAAAATTGCTCCGACGCTTACCCCGAGGTAGGAGAAGGCGGCGCCCATCCAGGTGGAGTCGCGCTCGGCCAGGTAGTCGTTTACCGTGACAACATGCACACCCTTGCCCTCAAGGGAGTTCAGGTACGCAGCGGCCACCGAGGACAGGGTCTTGCCCTCGCCGGTCTTCATTTCTACGATCTTGCCATCGTGCAGAACCAGTCCGCCAAGCATCTGGGTATCAAAAGCCCGCTCGCCCAGTACACGCCTGGCTGCCTCGCGGGCCAGGGCAAAGGCCTCGGGCAGGACACTTTCCAGTGTCTCGCCGCCTGCCAGCCGCTCGCGGAAATCCCTTGTCTTGGTCGGGAATTCAGCGGCATCAAGTGCCATGGCCCAGGCTTCATGGGCATTCACCGCGTGTAGTCGGGGCAGCAATGTCTTTATGTCTCGTTCGCGCTTGGAGCCGAAGAGAGCTGTCAGGGGGTTGAACGCCATGGTCTTACTCTATATCCTTTATATATATGAGGTCAAGGCGAGGCTGTCGCGACCCACAGTGTGGAGGATTCCTGGTGCGAACACGTTCTGCCTTTGCTGCCTTGTCGGTTTTCTTCATCGTCCTGCTGGGTGCCTGTTCCGAACAGGATACAGTAAGCCCACTTCAGCGTGAACAGTTGTTCAACCTTGGCTACGGTGTGCTGGAGGACCAGGTGAACCTGTTCAGCATAGAAGGCCAGGCTCCCTCCCTCAAGACACGCATTGCCATGAGGGATGGCATCTTCTTCGTGTCCAACGGCAATGCCTCCAAGATCATGGCTTTCTCGTCTTTCGGCGACCTCCTGATGATGATCTACAATCCCGACAGCAATCCCGAACCGGTTATACTCAAACCCGCGGCCCTTGATGCACCATCCCAGGGACGGGTGGCCAGAACCTATCCTCTCAATGCCCCTGGTTTCATAGCCGTTGATTCACGGCGGACCATTTTCGTGGAGGACCGGGTTCCAGAGTCCAGAGTCATGTATGATCCGGAGCTGAATGCAAGTCTTGAATATGTGGTATTGCGCTTCTCCAGGGATGGAGAATTCCTTGATTATCTGGGACAGGAAGGTATAGGTGGCACGCCGTTCCCCCTCATCGCAGGCATATACATCACCGAGGCAGATGAATGTGCCGTAGTGACCATGAGTGGCGAAGGCTGGTCGGTATACTGGTTTGACCGTTCAGGCTTCCTTGTTTCGAATGTGATGGTCCGCCGCAGCGCCTTGCCCTTGCCGGAAAAAGCGGATGGCCTCATAGCTTCCTTCGATGGCATAGTTCCTTCCCCTGACGGTCAGGGACTTCTGGTGAAGATAGACTACTTCAGGGAGATCATCGACCAGGAAACCAGAACCAAAGCCGGCATAGAATTCGTGAACAGCCTGGTGTGGCGCATGGACCATCTTGATGGAGAGTATCTGGAAACCTATGAACTTCCGCCTTTTGAATCCATGTCCGCCATCCGCTCTGGCGACGAAGTTGTTCCCCGAAGTTGGGACTTCGGTGGTGCGGCTGCGGGAAATATCTATTTTTCAGCAGTGGATGAGGATGGTCAGACATATTATGCCCTTTACGAAATGACTGCCAGATCGATGCGCCGCTTTGCCTTGGGCATAGAGGCTGACGAATTACGTTATGTCACCTTTTCGCTGGCTCCTGAGGGTATTTTGTCTGCCCTTCTGGGTTCCAGCTACGAGGCACGCATAGTCTGGTGGCGCTTTGACAAGCTTGCCGGTGGGCTGGTCAGATGAAACCGCTGGTCCTCTCTGCCGTTGCTGCCTCCATCGATACCGATGCCAAGGATAGCTATGGCCTGAGTGATGATCTCCTCATGGAGTCCGCAGCCGACAAACTGTACCAGGCCTTGAAGACTCTGGAGCCCTGGAATCATGTCCTGGCCGGAGGAGCTCTGGTGGCCGTTTGCGGCAAGGGCAACAATGCCGGCGATGCTCTTGCGGTTGTGCGTAAAGCAGCCTCCAATGGCTGCAAGTCTGTTGCTGCCGTGGTGCCGCCAGGCCTGAACCCCGTGGCAGGCAGGCGCCTTGAAGAGGCCCGCCGGGCAGGAGTCCGCATAGTGGCTCTGGGCAGTCCGGAGGCCGGGGTGGCAATTGACGGTGCAGCAATCCTGCTGGACGGCCTAGCCGGAACAGGCATGAAAGGGAGCCTTCATGCCCCGTATGACCAGCTTGCTGCAACGGTCTCGGCCGCCAGAGGAACCGTCGTAGCGGTGGATGTACCATCGGGCGTCTGCCTTGGATCAAGCCCTGGATCAGTGGTGGTCCGCGCAGATTACACCCTGAGCATAGCCCCCTCCAAACTGGAGCTGTACCTGCCTGGACTGCGCGCCTACGCAGGCACCATACATGAGATCGACGGCGTCTTCAGAGCAGATTGCGCCGCCGGCTCGAACGCTGTTTTACTGGACGCAGAAGATCTGCAGACCCTGGTTCCGGATCTTGCTCCTGATGCATACAAAGGCAGCAGGGGAGCCCTGGGCATCTACGCCGGTGCGGTGGGCTCCACCGGAGCGGCGGTCATGGCTGCCCGGGCTGGTTCCGCCAGCGGGGCAGGAACGGTGACCGTAGTGTGCCGGGACGAGGTCTGGCAAGTCCTGGCGTCTGCCCTGACAGCCCAGATGGCCAGACCCTTGTCGGCTGGCCCGAGCCGGGAATTCGCCGCTGTACTGGCTGGCCCCGGATGGGGGATGGACAGTGCCTCGGCGGAAATCCTGGATGGTTTGCTGGATTCCAGCCTGCCCCTGGTCCTGGATGCAGATGCCTTGCGCATGCTGGCATCTTCTAAAATGGCACCAAAACGGCAGTCCGGGGCTCCTCTGGTGCTCACACCACATCCGGGTGAGTTTGCCGGTCTTGCGCTCCGTGCAAGCGGCAGGGAGCAGCCCCTCTTTGACACGCCGGCTGTACTGCAGCAATGCGCGGCTTTCTATCATGCGGTGGTAGTGCTTAAAAACCATGTCACCTGGATAGCTGCCCCTGATGGCCGCCTTGCCGTCTGGGACGGCCAGGAACCAACCCTGGGTACCGGTGGTTCCGGGGACGTGCTGTCAGGTCTTGTGGCTGGCCTTTTGGCCAGGGGCGCTGGAGCCTATGAAGCTGCCTGTGCCGGGGTCATAGCCCACGGTTTGTCAGGCAGGCAGGCGGCTTCCGAGCTGGGATTCTTTGACGCATCGGTCCTGCCTGCCTATGCCGCCCGAATCCTGTACAGGGGGACAATCCATGGAAACAAGAGATAAAGACCAGATAATCCATTACTACAACAGAGAGAAGCGCCTTGAACGGGCCAGCGCCAATGCCATGTTTGCCATAGACAGGCATCACTATCGTCGCCCTGGCATCATCAAATCCCTCACAGCAACCAGGTCGTTATCCTTCCTGTTCTTTTCCCTGCTCTTCATGATCGTAGCCGCATTCCTGGTGAACTACATCCAGGGCTCGAGGAACAGTGGGACCATCGATGGCAACCGTTTCGAGGTTGAAGCTGTCTGGTTCGAAGGATACATCTACGCAACCATAGTCCGCAGTTCCGTACGCAGGAATGCCCAGCCGATCGGGGTAGACCTGCTTCTCAGCGCCGGAGGTGATGTACAGGAAGGCTTCCTGCAGGCAAGCGACAGCGAGTACCGGGTCAGAGTTCCAGCAGATGCCAAGCCTGCCTGGCTGGCCGTAATCATGTCCTCAGAGTCAGGCAGAATCGAATTGGCCGCAAAGGTCAGGTGAGCAGGCTGCCAAGGGTCGAACTTGACCGCGGGCTGGCTTTGGGCTATGGTACAGACAGGACGGGAATCCAGACCGTCAATGCCGAAGGGAGCGGATATGGTTCAATTCTACCTTCTGAGTGTGTTGCTCAACACCGTTGCAGGGTATGCGCTTCTCAGCTTCGACACGGAACCAAAGGGCACCAAGGCAGACGGGATCAGGGAGCTTTTCAAGGATTCTACTTTACGTCTGGTACTGGGTATCCTGTGCTTCACAACCGGTTTCTTCAAGCTGCTTACGGTAATGCGTGGTGATATTCCTGTGGTGGGAGACCTTCTTCCCTCGCTGGCAGGCATGCTGGGCGGCTTTACCATGCTTCTGGAGTTTTACCGGGCCAATTCCAAGGTTACCACCGATACCCTGGAGAAGCTGGATTCAATCTTCATCAACAACCGGCGCACGATAGGCATTGCAGCCATGGTTGTGGGTCTGGCCCATTTCCTCTTTCCCAGCGTACTCTTCCTCTGATGCCCCGTTCCGTTGCAGGAATAGCCATAAAAGATGGCCTTGCTCTGGTAGCCCGGCGTCTGCCTGGTGGTGAGATGGGTGGCACCTGGGAGTTCCCCGGTGGCAAGCTTGAATCAGGTGAAGATGATGAGCAGGCTTTGATACGTGAGTTCGATGAAGAGTTCGGTGTGGCCGTGAAGGTAGGCCGTAAACTTGGCCAGGCCTGGTTCGAGCATTCAGGCAAGCACTATGATTTGGCAGCCGTGATGATAGAGCTGGAGCAAGGCCCTCTTGAACTGCGTGAGCACAGCGAGACACGCTGGGTCGGGTCTACAGAGATCACAGAGCTCAGGCTCAGCGATTCAGACCGTTCCTTGCTGCCCTTTGTGATGCACCTCCTCAGATAAGCACAGAATCACCTCCTGCACCATGTACAGTACCACGTAGGGTACTACCTAGCGTTTCAGGGCTTGCCGGGGGCGCTCAGAGGGCGGTTCAGCTGTCCAGGTCAAAAAGCCCCAGTTCCGGTTTGCCGCTCCCCTCGGAGCCGTCTCCCTCTCCGGTTGAACCAGCAGGCTGGTTGAGCAGTATCTCCACCCGGCCTTCTATGCGCTGCAAGTCCTTTTCAAGCCCCTTGGACAGCTTGACTCCTTCCTCGAAGACGGCCACGGCCTCTTCAAGGGCCAGATCGGGCTGGCGGATGGTTTCGGCCAGCTCTTCGAGCCTGGCCAGGCGTTCCTCGAATTTTTTCATTTCCGTATCTCCTTTTTGACGGCGTCGGTCTGGCCGAT
>JAVEXH010000064.1:0-10262 GCA_034004175.1 Spirochaetia bacterium | reverse complement strand
AGGCAAACCCCTGCCGGAGTGGACATCCAGGCCTGTCTTCTATGCAGGACCCACTGAAACGCCGGAAGGTGAGGTCATAGGGTCGATAGGACCTACCACATCCAAGCGCATGGACAGCTATCAGGAAGAACTGATGTCCCGGGGAGCATTTACCATAAGCCTGGGCAAGGGAGAACGCACTGCAGCCTGCCGTGATGCCTGTGCCCGCCACGGTGGGGTTTATCTGGTTACCACCGGTGGAGCAGCTGCCACTGCAGCCAGGCGCTATGTGTCATCCATGTCTGTACTGGACTGGCCCGAACTTGGCATGGAGGCAGTAAGACTGGTAACCCTGGCCGGCCTGCCTGCCATGGTGGCGGTGGACAGCCAGGGCAACGACTACTATGCAGGCCTGCGGGACAACCAGCGGGTATAGTACCAGGCTGCAGTAGCCATCAAGGCGTGCGACCAGGGAGGAAGCCCCACAGCAGCCAGTACCTCATCCTCAGGCGTTACTTGCACGTCCACGATTTCATGCTCATCCAGATTCTGGGCTGACACCAGCTTTAACCCCTCGGCAACAAATACATGGAAGCGGTTTGACATGAAAGCAGGATTCGGCCAGCAATCGCCTGCCAGACTTATGCTGGTAGCCTTGTATCCGGTCTCCTCGAGCAGTTCCCTGGCAGCGGCCGCAGCCGGATCCTCGCCCCGCTCCACCACACCCCCGGGGAACTCTGTGCACAGCTCATCGGCTCCATGACGGTACTGGTTCACCGTTACGAGGAAGCGCTTCCCGTCCCGTTCCAGCACCGGCACCACAATGGCCCAGTCAGGGGCATCCAGAACCACAAAACGTCCTGTTTTGCCATGAGGACCAGCCATTCGGTGTTCCTTGGCCACAAATATTCCGCAATCCAGCAGCTCGCGCCGGCTTTCTTCTTTCCATTTCTCCATAACGTGGATCGTCCCTTCCAGCACCCTGCTTGTCCGGTGCCCGGCGCTTATTATAGACTCCGCTGACCGGGGCAACAAGCAAATCCAGCTGGCACCACGCCTGCCCGCCGCAAGGGCTTGGGACCGATGGAAGGCGTAAACCTGATGGAGGAAATAGACATGGCAGACACACCTGAACTGGAAACCACTCCCATGCCAGACTGGATACGGGCTTTTCCCGGAGCCGTCACGGTCAGCAACTGTGAACACCGCATCGTCTATATGAACGACAAGGCTACCGATACCTGGGCCGGCAGAGGTGGCAAGGATCTTCTGGGAACAGACCTGCTGGCCTGCCATACTGAACGTTCGCGGGCCATCATAGACCGGCTGCTGACCGAAGGTGGCACCAATATCTATACAATAGAGAAACAAGGCCAGAAGAAGCTCATCTACCAGACCGTATGGAAGGATGAAGCTGGACAGACAGCTGGCCTCGTGGAATTGTCCTTGATTATTCCCATGGATATGCCACACTACGTGCGAAGTTGATACAGTCCTGGAGGTAATCGTGTCGCCTTTCATGTTCTGGTCCGGTATCATTTTCGCAAGCTGCTTTGTCTCTGCCCACCTTGCCATGATGGCAGGCCTGATCATGGAAAGACAACGCGAGAGGAAAGCCCTCAGCCGCCTGCCAGGCCAGCTCGGAACCGGAAGCACCGACCAGGGAGCCGCCATCAGCCCGGGAGTCACCACGCAACCGACAGACACCACCGGATCCGTAAAGGCTGCCCCGGTCAGCATAGTCATTCCGGCCAAAAATGAAGAATCCAACTTGCCCGCCTTGTTTGCATCCCTGCAGGCACAGAGATATGCCGGTCCGCTTGAGGTAGTGCTCATCGACGACCGTTCCACCGATTCAACTCTCCGGATGTTCAAGGACTTCCAGGCTTCATCCACCTTTCCGGTAAAAATCCTGCATCTGGATGAAAACCCCGGGCCCAATTTCAAGCAGAAAGCCCTGGAACGCGGTATAGATCTGGCCTCCGGTGATTTTCTGCTGTTCACCGATGCGGACTGCACCATGGGTCCGGACTGGGTAACCACCATGGCCGCACTCATAGGGGATGAGCGCACAGCGCTTGCCATTGGACCGGTATACAAGCGCATCGATGGCTCCGGATTCTTCAGACTGTTCCAGGCCTTTGACCATGCCATGCGCTATATGTATCTCACCGGTGGGGCCGGGTTGGGTGTGCCCTGCGGTGGTTTTGGAAACAACCTGATCATCAGGAAAACAGCCCTGGATGCCATCGGTGGTTATGCAGCGGTTCCATACTCAGTAACCGAGGACGCTGCCCTCATTTCCTGCGTCCGCTCACGCAAGGAATTCCGCATACGCGCCGGTATGAGCGAGTCATCCAGGGTTGTAACGACCCCTGTGCCCGGTTGGCAGGAAATGATTACCCAGGGCCTGAGATGGAACAATGGCGGCCTTTTTGCCCCGGATCTGGAAACCAGACTTGTTTTCGGTGCACTGGCCCTGTCCATTTCGGCTGGCGTCATATCAGTCCCGTTTGTCTTTGCAGTCCCTGGCCTGTGGATGCTTCCTGCGGCGATTCTTGTCGCCATGTTGATGAATACCATAGCCACCGTGGGCATGGCAGGCAGGATGTTGTCTGCATCGTGGCCACGCCTGGCCGCACAGCTTGCCTATATGCCCATCAACTTCACCCTTCTGACCCTGTTGGGCCTCCTGGGCATAAAGGTCAGCTGGAAAGGCGATCACCTGGCAGGAGCCAGTCCCCGGTCCTGACTTCCGTGACTGCCGACAGTCTGTGACAGCTTGCACACCAGCCGCTCCGGGCTTACTATATCCACCATGGCAGGAAATACCCGGATATTCGAAGCAGGATCCGTCATCTTCAAGGAAGGCGACAAAGGCGCACTCATGTACATCCTTGTAAAAGGCTGTGTCGAGTTGCGCAAGAAAGTCGAAGGCGGAGAAACCGTACTGAAACTTGTAAAGACTCCTAACGAGTTCTTCGGCGAGATGTCGCTCATAGACGGCAGACCACGCTCTGCCACCGCAGTAGCTTCGGAGAAGACCTCTCTCATCACAGTAGATGACACGATATTCGACAACATGGTGCTCAGTAATCCCAAGTTTGCCCTTACCATCATCAAAACCCTCTCGGCCCGCATCCGTTCATCCAATGTGCAGATATCGGAACTCATAGAAACCATCCCCCGGGAGCGTACAGCACGCGGCATGGTAGACTTTGCCCTGCAGCAGGGTGAGAAGATCTTCGATGGCGGTTACAAAGTGCATGTCGAAACCATGAGAAGCTGGGTAAACTCCCACACCGGCATAGCCTTTGACGACTTCGATGCCTGCCTGGCCAGGTTCATCAAGAACGAGGCAGTCCGCTATGCTGCAACCAGCGTCAAGACCAAGGAACATGTAGTCCTGACCGAAACATTCGTCAGGGAAAACAACCGGCGCGACCGGCAGTAGCTGGCATCAATCTCCACACAACAACTCATAGTGCATTTCATTATCTGACAGGGTCAAAGCGCCAGGCAAAACCCGGACCGGGTTGACAGACAGGTAATGCAGGGTACAATGACCTCTGGCCCGGTATATGATTATGGGCAATTCTGGTCTACAGGGAAGCAACAAGATGAAATTGAAGGATATGTCCATAGGTGTAAAATTGGTGGTGATTCTGAGCGGGCTGATCCTTCTGAGCAGTGCCGGTCTGAGTCTCATAGCCTTCACCACAACCCGCAGTGCCCTGCAGCGATCCATCAGCGGGAATCTGCCTCTCCTGGCCAGAGAAACGGCCAATTACATACAAGCCCGTATCAATACCTACATGATCAACATGGAGAACATTGCCAGCAACCAGGAAATGAAAAGCATGGACTGGGAAAGGCAACAGGTCTTCATGGGGGCAGAACTCACGCGCCTGGGCTTTCTTGGCATGGCAGTGGTAAGCCCCGATGGAACGGCAACCTACCATGACAACACCACTGCCCAGCTTGGTGACTGCGACTATGTGAAGCAAGCCTTTGACAAGAAAACCGTTTTGTCAGACGTACTGGTAAGCCGGGTAACCAACCAGCCCGTCATGATGCTGGCCACTCCCATCTACTCAAAACTGAATGTGGTTGACTCGGTGCTTATCGCACGATTGGACGGCAACATGCTTTCCAACATAACAGACAGGATAAAACATGGAAGCAATGGTTACTCGTACATCATCAACAAAGATGGTGTAATCATAGCCCATCCCGACAGGGACAATGTCCTGAAACTCAGGAATTTCATCCAGGAAAGCACTGAAAACCCTGAATTCCAGGGAATTGCAACCATGATGAAGCGGATGATCAACGGAGAGACCTCCTTCGGTTCATACACAGCAGAAGATGGCACCGACATGATTTTCGGGTTTGCACCCATACCCAGGACAGAGTGGTTCATTGCGGTAGGAGCCAGTGAGGATGAAGTCTTTGCCGATATCCGGAACATGGGCAGGACACTCATGATCTTCCTGTTCGCCGTTGTAGCCCTTGCCATGCTGCTTACGGTCACCTTTGCCCGACGGCTGGCCAAGCCCATCGTCAATGTAAAAACCATTCTCAAGGACATATCAGACGGCGAAGGAGATCTGACCCGGCAGTTGCCAGTCACCAGCCAGGATGAGATAGGACGCATGTCCCATTACTTCAACCAGACCTTCGGGAAAATACGGAAGCTTGTGGTCCTCATAAAGGACCAGGCAGGCATACTGCACAATATCGGCACCGATATGGCAGGCAGCATGACCCAGACTGCGGCAGCCATAATCCAGATCACTGCCAACATAAACGGCGTCAAGAACCAGATCCAGAACCAGTCCGCCGGGGTAGAGGAATCCAATGCCACGGTTGAATCGATCGCAGGCAGCATAGAAAAACTCAACGAACATATAGAGTCCCAGTCTGCCAGCATCATTGAATCATCGGCGGCCATTGCACAGATGATTGCAAACATAGAATCCGTCAGCGGCATCCTTGTCAGGAACACGCAAAACGTGAAGGAACTGATGCACGCATCGGAGATTGGCCAGAACGGCATAAATGCGGTCTCGGAGAACATCAAGACCATAGCCAGAGAATCGGAAGGCCTCCTTGAGACCAGCTCGATCATTGCCAAGATCGCCAACCAGACCAACCTTCTGGCCATGAATGCCGCCATAGAAGCAGCCCACGCAGGCGAAGCCGGCCAGGGTTTTGCGGTTGTGGCTGACGAGATACGCAATCTGGCAGCAAGTTCCGGTGCCCAGGCCAAGAACATCACCAATGTCCTCAAGGACCTCAAATCGTCCATAGACACCGTATCCAACAGCTCAAGCAATGCCCTGAAACAGTTCGAGACCATAGTCTCCATGGTGCAGGTGGTCAGCGAGCAGGAAATGGTCATACACAATGCCATGCAGGAGCAGAACGGCGGCAGCAAGCAGATACTGGAGGCCCTGGCCGAGATCACCCATATCACCAACGAGGTGCGGGACCGTTCAGGCGAAATGCTCACCGGCAGCAGGGACGTGCTCGCGGAGATGAAGCAACTGGCCCTGGCCACCCACGAAATCCGGAACAGCATGATCGAAATGGCCGCTGGTACTCAGGAGATCAATTCCGCGGTCCAGCATGTGGACCAGATCAGTATCCGGAACAAGGACAGCATAGATACACTGATCACCGAGATAGGCAGGTTCTAGGTATAAAAAACGGGCGCCCGTGCATCAGTTCAACGAAAAGCTGTTTACTAAAAAACGGGCGCCCATGCACCAGGTTCAACGAAAAGCTGTGTACTAAAAAACGGGCGGTCTCCTTCCGGAAGCCGCCCCCACCTTTTTTCTGCCCCGGACCCATGCAGGCCTGAAGCCGGATACTCCACTGTTACTGCACAGCCTTCATTCCCGCCTCGATGGCCCGCATGTTCATGGGTATGAATTTGTGCTTGCTCTCCGGGAAGAAGGTCTTCAGCACAGCCTCCAGCTTGTCTAGCTTCACCGCGCCGGTTAGCCTGGACAGGGCACCCATCATCACCATGTTGGCAATCTTCAGATCTCCTATGCTTTCGGCAATCTCGTTGCACGGAATCTTTACCACCTTGAGGTCCGTCCGCTTGGGATGGTCCTTCACCAGGGTGGAATTGACCAGCAGGGTGCCCCCCTTCTTCACTATCTCCTCGCACAGGGGCAAGGAATCGGGGTTCATCACCACCGCCGAGTCGGGACTGGTCACCAGGGGGCTGGCAATCTCGGTATCGGATACGATGACGCTGGCCCTGGCAATGCCGCCACGTTTCTCCGCACCATAGAAGGGAAAGAAGGTTACTTCAAGTCCTTCCTTCATGCCGCAATAAACCCATAGCTGCCCGAGAGAGATAACGCCCTGGCCGCCAAAACCGGCCATGAATGTCTTTTCAGTCATGGTTGTACTCCTATGCCTTCGTGGAGGCGTCGGCGGTTGGGGCGGCCGCTGCCTCCAGGGTGTTTTTTATTTCCCCGAGCCGGTAATACGGAATCATGTTGTCTTCCAGCCATTCCACCGACTCAGGCGGCTGCATACCCCAGTTGGTGGGGCAGGGCGACAATATCTCCACCAGGGAGAAGCCCTCTCCCCTGAGCTGGGCCTCGAAGGCTTTCTTGATGTACATCTTGGTCTTGCGTACGTTTGCTGCGTTGTTCACGCTTCCCCTGGCCAGGTACTTTGTACCCCCCAGGGAAGACAACAGTTCGCAGACCTGTATGGGGTAACCCATGCCTGATAGTCCTGCATCACGGCCGTACGGCGCGGTAGTAGCCTTCTGGCCTATCAGCGTGGTCGGAGCCATCTGGCCGCCGGTCATGCCATAAATGGCATTGTTCACAAAGATGGTGGTGAATTTCTCACCACGGTTGGCCGCGTGGATGATCTCTGCCGTGCCTATGGCCGCAAGGTCGCCATCGCCCTGGTAGCAGATGACCAGGTGATCCGGGTGGACGCGTTTGACGCCGGTGGCTGCCGCAGGGGTGCGGCCGTGGGCAGGCTGCACCGAATCGAAGTCAAAATACAGATCGGCCCAGATGGAACAGCCCACCGGGTTCGTTATGATCGACTTCTCCTGCACGCCAAGTTCGTCTATTACCTCGGCAATGATGCGGTGTATAACACCGTGGCCGCAGCCAGGGCAGTATTTGGTCTGTATGGGCTTGAGGCTTTTTGGATGCCCGTAAATCAGTTCCATAGTGTTTCTCCCCTTACTTCTTGAGGATCCGGCGTATTTCCGCCAGAACCTCTTCCTCGGTGGGTATCATACCGCCGCAGCGGCCAAAAAACTGGATGTCTGCCTTGCCGTTGGCTGCCAGCTTCACATCCTCCACCATCTGGCCCATGCTCATCTCCACCGCCAGGAACTGCTTGCCCTGGGCTGCAAGTTCGGCAACCCGCTTCTCCGGGAAAGGCCACAGGGTAATCGGTCTGAACAAGCCTACCTTCAGGCCGAGTTTCCTGGCCATCTCCAGGGCACCAAGGGCAACCCTGGCACTGGTGCCGTAGCCAACCAGTACAAGCTGGGCATCCTCGATATCATGCTCTTCGTAGCGTACCTCGGATTCCTTTATCTTCGCATAGCGCTTGAAGCGCTCCACAACCGATGCCTCCAGTTCAGCAGGAACCAGATTGATGGACGTGACATGGTTGATGGGCCTGTGGGTCTTTGCCTGACCGCCGGCCGCCCAGTCCTTCTTCGGCAAGGAATCAAGGGAACGGCTCTCGGGGAATACAACCCCTTCCATCATCTGGCCAATCAGACCGTCGGCCAGAATCATCACGGGCATCCGCCACTGGTCGGCCAGGTCAAAGGCCTGGTAGGTCAGGTCAGCGGCTTCCTGCACGCTTTTGGGTGCCAGCACTAGATGGAAGTAGTCCCCATGCCCGCCACCTCGGGTAGACTGGAAGTAGTCTGACTGTCCCGGCGATATACCGCCAAGACCGGGACCTGAACGGGCTACATTCACCACTACACAGGGCAGGTCCGCACCGCAGCAGTAGGAGATCCCTTCCTGCTTCAGCGAGATTCCCGGACTGGAGGAACTGGTCATGGCTCTGGCCCCTGCTGCCGCGGCACCGTAGACCATGTTTATGGCCGACACCTCGCTCTCGGCCTGTATGAAGACCCGCTTCTTGTCCAGCATATGCCTGGCCATGTAAGCTGTCAGTTCGTTCTGGGGTGTTATGGGATAACCGAAGTAGGCAGTACAGCCAGCCCGGATGGCAGCCTCGGCTATGGCTTCGTTGCCCTTCATCAGTCGCTTTTCTTCAGCCATGATCCAGCCTCCTTACAGCTTGTACACAGTCACCGCGACATCGGGGCATACCAGATAGCAGTTCCCGCAGGCGATGCATTTGTCTTCGGCCACGACCTTGGCCGGGTAATAGCCCCACGAATTGGGGGCAGTGTCAACATCCAGTACCTTCGTAGGACAGGCGCGCACGCACAGGAGACATCCCTTGCAGCGTTCCCGGTCTATTTCGGGTTTGCCTTTGTTAGCCATGTAACACTCCTTATGAAGTCAAAGCCGCTAAGGCTATGCTTGCCAGTTTGGTTTCAGCAGAATCGGAACGGCTTGTCAGCACCACCGGCTTGGCAGCGCCGACCACTATGCCTGCCCCCTTGGCGTTTCCAAGGTCAAGCAGGCATTTGTACAATATATTTCCAGCCTCTATGTCGGGAGACACCAGGATGTCAGCATCCCCGGCTACCTCCGATACTATCTTCTTTATCTTCGCGCTCTCCGCGCTTATGGCGTTATCCAGGGCCAGGGGACCATCGACAAGGCAGCCCTTTATCTGA
The DNA here is from genome assembly GCA_034004175.1 of Spirochaetia bacterium. Lineage (GTDB taxonomy): Bacteria > Spirochaetota > Spirochaetia > Treponematales > UBA12059 > MIBM01. Next base: position 1,459 of record JAVEXH010000064.1, on the reverse strand, counting down.
CCCCGGCGGTTCATCTGGGTAAGAATGGCAGCGTCGGCAGTGCAGGGCATCTTCTCGGGATTCACCTTCTCCACCGCGGCCAGCAGGGCTACCTTGGGCAGATCCACGCCCAGTGCCCTGGCCACCTGCACCGCGTTGGCAATGATGTCCAGCTTGCCGGAGAGGTCGGGAGCTATGTTGATGGCGCCATCGGTTACGATCAGCAACTTGTGGTAGGTGGGTACTTCCATCACCCCCACATGACTGGTAAGGCGGCCGGCATTCAGGCCGTTTTCCTTGTTCAGCACCGCCTTCAGCAGTATGGAAGTATCCAGGACGCCCTTCATGAGCATGTCTGCCTCGCCGGCCTTTACCAGAGCCACTGCCCGGGCCGCGCTCGAGGCAAAGTCCTTTTCGTCGATCAGGCGGAAACCGGAAACATCCACACCCATGGCACCACCTATGGTGGCCGCCATCTTCCGGATAGCCTCCACATCACCTATCAGTATGGGTTCTGCCAAGCCGTGCCGGTACGCATCGATCACTGCTTCAAGGGCCGACTCTTCCTGGGCCGCCGCCACCGCGATGCGCTTGCGTCCGGCCTTCCTGGCAGCCTCTATGATTCCGTCCATGGTCCTCATCTAGCGGTACTCCTTGGCTGGTTCTTCTCCGGACAGGGCACGGGTTCCGGCATGGGCCAGGGCTTCAAGTTCGCCTTCCCCAGGATACACCGTCACAGGTGCAATCCAGCCGCACATGCGCCGAATGCCGTCCTGGATGGGCTGGCCATGGGCTATGCCGCCGGTGATGATGATGCCGTCCACCCTGCCATCCGCAGCGGCAGCCAAAGCACCTATGGCTTTGCCCACGTTGTAGATGAAAGCCTGGTAGACCAGAGCCGCCTCAGGCTCGCCCGCCTCGACCTTGGCAGCAAGAGCACGCATATCGTTGGTGCCGACCAGGCTTACAAGCCCTCCCTGGCCGGTTATCATCCTGAGCACTTCCTTTTCCGTGTACATACCGGAAAAGCACAGTTTTGCCAGATCTCCCGCAGGCAGGGTGCCTGCCCGCTCGGGGCTGAAAGGTCCTTCGCCATTCAAGGCATTGTTCACATCCACAACCCTGCCCCGCTGGTGCAGCCCCACGGACACACCGCCGCCAAGATGGGCCACAATGAGATTCACCTCGGTGTAGGCCTTGCCTTGCTCCCTGGCCCAGCGTCTGGCCACCGCCTTCTGGTTCAGGGCATGGAAGATGGAGCGCTTGCGGAACAGTTTGTGGCCATACACCCTGGCGACATCGGACAACTCGTCAACCACCACCGGATCGACAATGTAGGCAGGCACGCCAATTTCACTGGCCAGGGCATCGGCAATCAGCGCTCCGAGGTTGGATGCATGCTCACCGTATGGACTTATCTTCAGCTCGTCCTTCATCACCTGGTTAACCGCATAGACACCACCGGGAAAGGCCTTGAGGA
>JAVEXH010000063.1:0-10329 GCA_034004175.1 Spirochaetia bacterium | reverse complement strand
ATCCTGTGGTTCACCGCTAGCAAGGCTGTGATTCACCGCAAGCAAGGCTGTGATTCACCGCAAGCAATCCTGTAACTCACCGCAAGCAAGGCTGTAACTCACCGCAAGCAAGGCTGTGATTCACCGGTAGTATAGTTGTGATTCATGCAAGGCCTAATGGTTTCCACGGATCGGCTCTGTATTTTCACGGCTCGGTTGATGGTTTTCACAGGATATACGATTGGTTGCAGGTGGATGCAGGTTAGGTACTGCCAGCCAGGTTTTCAGCAGATACAGTATGGTACTCCTCCGGCTCTTGGGTTGGGCAGGATAAGATATTGGCATTTCCTTCAACCTTTGCCGCCCAGATCCGCGTGTGTATGTTAAAATGGACCAGAAATATCAAAGCAGACAAAAATACAGTGCAGCAAGGATTTGCCATGAATGGAACCATAGACATCTTCCGTTTTCACCGGGCGGTCATGGACCAGTACCAGGCTTTTTCCCGGAGTTTTCTGGACATAGATGACGCACAGATAGAGCAGGCTCTGCAGGATGAGGGCAGGCTCAAGTCCATGTGGCCCGATCCGCTTATACAATTCAATCCTTCGTACGAGGCGGGAGCAAGTGCGGAAGCGCTGATTGCCGAGGGAGTGCTGTCCCCGAAGATGGCGCAGGTGTTCAAGGGGTTTACCCTGCACAAGCACCAGGAAGAGGCCCTGCGGCTGAGCAGCGCAGGCAAGGGTTTCGTGGTTACTTCCGGTACCGGTTCGGGCAAGTCCCTTGCCTTTCTGGGTACTATCTTCAATGAGGTATTCAAAAACCCGGGGCAGGGGGTAACCGGGCTGGTGGTGTATCCCATGAATGCCCTGATCAACTCCCAGACTGCGGAGATACGGAAACACGGGGAGCGCTATGCGGCTGCTGCCAAAGAGCCGTTTCCGGTACTCTTTGACCAGTTTACCGGGCAGGAAAAAGAAGATGTCCGGGAGCGGATACGCAGGAACCCGCCGCATATCCTGCTTACCAATTACATGATGCTGGAGCTTATGCTTACCCGCAGGGAAGACAAGTCTCTCCGGGATGCCATCTTCAAAAACCTGAAGTTCCTGGCCTTTGACGAGCTGCATACTTTCCGGGGCCGGCAGGGCGCCGATGTGGCCATGCTGATACGCCGCATAAAGGCCGAGTGTGCCAGGCCGGTGATCTGCCTGGGTACGTCTGCCACCATGGCCGGCGGGGCCAGTGCAAACGAGCGCAAGCAGAAGGTGGCCGAGGTGGCCACGGCCTTCTTCGGGGATTCTTTTACTACCGACCAGGTGATAGAGGAATCCCTGCGGGCCATATCCGGGACTACGGCCCTGCCGCCCCTGGCTACCCTTGAGGCGGCCCTGGGTGATGCTCTGGGCTTTGATACCCCGGAACAGCTGGTACGGCACCCGCTGTTCTGCTGGCTGGAGTGGGAGGTAGCCCTGCTGGCCGATGGCAGCAGGTACCAGCGCAGCCCTGCCATGACCCGGGAAGAAATCGTCGGGCGGTTGGCAGACCGGACTGGCAGCAGCCCGGAGCTCTGCTCCACCGCGCTGGACCGTCTGTTTGCCGCAATCATCAGGATAAACGAACGCCTTGCCCGGGAGAATGAGGAGACGGGGGCGCGCCAGCCATTCATCCTGCCGTTCAAGCTGCACCAGTTCATTGCCCAGTCCGCGTCCATTGCGCTCTCCTTGCACCGTGGTCCGGACAGGGTCCTGGACTTCGAGGGTCTGCCCAGCAGGACCATAGCCGATGTGGCGTACCCCCTGTTCCCGGTGGTGTTCAACCGGACCTCGGGCAAGCCCTTCCTCTGTGTACGCAAGAACAGGGCAGAGGGCCTGCTGGAGGCCCGGGACTTCAACGATGACCAGGTGCCAGAGGAGGATGAGGAGGATTTCGAGTGCGGCTACCTTATCCCCGATGAGACTGTCTGGAACCCGGATGAAGACATACACAGCATTCCGCAGGATTACGTGAAGGAGACTGGTGGCAGGCTCGAGATAAAGAAGGAGTACCGTAACCGCTTTCCCACCTTCATCTGCTACACGCCCGAGGGTTCCTACACCGACAGCCCGGGGGCTGCCCTGCAGGGCGGCCTGTACGGCTGGTACCTGCCGACAAAGTTCCTGTACGACCCTACCAGCGGAGACTTGTACCATCCCCAGACCGGGGAGTACAGCAAGCTGTCGCGCATCGGGCTGGAGGGAAGGTCCACCACCACCACGGTATTGTCCCTAGGCATCCTGGAGGCCATGCGCACCCTTGGCTTTGCGGACAAGGATACCAAAATCCTGAGCTTCTCCGACAACCGCCAGGATGCGTCCCTGCAGGCCGGGCACTTCAACGACTTTGTATCCACCGTACGGCTGCGGGCGGCTCTGGTCAGAGCACTCGGAAAAGGACAGAGCATCCCCTTCGGTGAGATAGAATCCCGGGTCTTTGACCAGCTGGGGCTGTCCGTAGAGGATTATGCCCAGGTGCCCGGGGACGGGCGCTTGATGGAGCCCCGGATCAAAAACATACAGGGGGCCTTGAAGACCCTGCTCAAGTACCGGCTGGTTGCTGACCTTGGCAATGCCTGGCGGGTGAACCTGCCGGGGCTGGAAGCCTGCGGCATGCTGCGGATGGGCTACAAGGACTGGGATGGGTACCTGGCCGATGACAGCTGGGAACCGTACCGGGCACAATGCACTGCCGCGGGGGCGGACTTTGCGCTGATCATCTTCCAGATTCTTGAGACCTTCCGCAAGCTCAATGCCATACATGATCCCAGCTACTTCACCGAGGATGCCATACGGAAGAACCAGGAAGGGTTTGCAGCCAACCTGAACGAGGACTGGTGTCCACAGGAGCGGGAGATACTGCTGCCCTACTGGCTTATGTCCAAGCGGGCCACCCTGCCGTACGGCAGCGGTTACACCCAGTCCATCGGGCCCCAGAGCCGCCTTGGGGTGTACATACGCAGGCAGCTGGGGCGCAACGCCAAGGATGGCAAGCTGGGCACGGCGGAGTACCGGGACTTCATGGATGGCATACTGGGCATCATGGACGGCAACTGGCTGGAAAGCATGGCCGTGCCGAGGACGGATGGTCAGAAGGCGTACCGGCTGCGGGCTGACCAGCTTCTGTGGCAGGCCGGAGACGGAACCGTTCCTGTAGACCCGGTGTTCCGGCCCAGTACCAGGCAGAGCCCGCGACGGGTAAACGAGTTCTTCCGGCAGCTGTACCACACCACCAGTTATGGCAGCCGCATTGCCTCCAGGGAGCACACGGGGCAGGTGGACAAGGACAAGCGCAAACTGCTTGAAGAAAGCTTCAGGGCCGGCGGGCTGGCGGCTCTGTACTGCTCGCCCACGATGGAGCTTGGCATAGACATTGCCGACCTGTCGGTGGTGCACATGCGCAATGTGCCGCCCAACCCGGCCAACTATGCCCAGCGTTCCGGGCGGGCAGGGCGCAGCGGCCAGCCTGCCCTGGTGTTTACCAGTTGCAGCAGGCAATCTGCCCACGATACCCACTTCTTTGAAGACCGCAACGGCATGGTCAGCGGCCAGGTAAGCGCCCCCCGGCTGGACCTGATGAACGAGGACCTGCTCAGGAGCCACTTCAATGCCCTGTACCTGTCCACGGTGCAGATCCAGGGGGTGGAGGACGGGCACATAGACAATGTGATAGATACCACTGCTGCAGACCTGGCCTTGAGGCCGGAGACCAGGGCGTCCTTTGCCACTGGGGCGGCCATGATCGATACTGTAACGCAGAAATGGCAACGGGTCATGCAGGATCTGGCTGGCCAGCTGAGCCAGCGCAGCTGGTACGGACCGGAATGGCCGGCCCTGGTGTTCCGGGGTATGCAGGGCAGTTTTGACCTCGCCCTGGATCGCTGGCGCAACCTGTACCGCCAGCAGAAGGCCCAGGTGGAGGCAGCCAGGCGGATCATAGACAACACCAGCATAAAACCAGACAGTCCGGCATTCAAGGAAGCCCTGCGCAACCATAGCCTGGCCCTGAAGCTGCGCAACCTGCTCCTGAACCAGAACAGGGGGGGCGATGGCGTGTCGGAGTTCTACAGCTTCCGCTACCTGGCCAGCGAGGGCTTTCTGCCGGGCTACAACTTTACCCGCCTGCCGGTGCGCCTGATGCTGGATGGAACAGAAGGCGCGGAGTCCATCAGCCGGGACCGGGTGCTGGCCATCAGGGAGATGGGGCCTGAGAACCTGATCTACCACAGCGGCTCCAAGTTCAAGGTTACCCGGGCACAGCTGCAGGAGACGGCAGAAAGCTTCAGCCAGGCCACGGTCTGCACCGGGTCGGGGTACATACTGATGGACGCCGAACAGAACCGCAATACCGATCCCTGGACGGGCGTTGCCCTGGATGGCAATACCCGTACGGTTGCCGACCTGCTGCTTCTGCCCGACGGCATTGCGGAGAAGACCCAGCACATTACCTGCGAGGAAGAGGAGCGCCAGCGCCTGGGCTACCTGATCAACGTGTACTTCAGGTACAACGGGGACCTGTCAAAACTGGACGAGGTGCGGCTGATGGGCGGGGACGATGTGCTGCTGCGGATGCGCTACATTCCGTCCGCCGAGCTGGTGTACATCAACTCAAAGTGGCGGGCCAACAAGGATGAGGGCTTTGTGCTGAACAAGGTATCAGGCCACTGGAAGAGCCACGGCTTCAAACAGCGCCTGGCGGATGGCAAGGAACAGAACACCAGGATGAAATCCGACGACCTCAAGGTGGTCAAGCTGTACACCACGGACACCGCCGATGCCTTGTACATGGAGCCCCTGAAGGTGCTGGAGCTGGACTATGCCGGCCGGGTAACCCTGCAGTACGCCCTGAAGACTGCCGTTGAGCGGGTCTTTCAGGTGGAGAGCTCGGAACTGGGCATTACACCGATAGGCAATCCGGACTGCCCCAATCTGCTGCTGTACGAGGCGGCAGAGGGCAGCCTGGGGGTCATGGCGGCCATGGTGCGGGAGAACGCCACCTGGCAGAAGGTAATGGAAGAGGCCTGGAAGCTGTGCCGCTTTGACGAGGAAGCCTACCAGGATAAGGCCAGTTACAAGGACCTGTTAAGCTACTACAACCAGCCCGACCATCCGGTGATAGACCGCATGCTCATCAAGAATACCCTGGCGCGGCTGCGCTCTGCCCGGGTGGAGGTAGGGGCCTCGGAGGCCGGCAGCTACGAGGAGCAGTACCAGCGCCTGCTGGCTGCCAGCGACAGTTCCAGCAGCACGGAGCGCAAATTCCTGGGCTACCTGTACGAGCATGGCCTGCGCCTGCCCGACGAGGCCCAGAAGCGGGTTGAGGGGCTGTACTGCCAGCCTGACTTCTACTATGCCCCTGCCGCCGGGCGCAACCCGGTGCCGGTGCATGTATTCTGTGACGGTACGCCCCATGACACCGATGGGGTGAAAGAGAAAGACACCCGGCAGCGGGCGGCCATCTACGACATAGGGCATGACTATATCGTGTACTATTACCGCGATTCCCTGGACGCCCTGGTAACGGAACGCGCCGAAATCTTCCGCAAGGTCAGGTAACAATGATGTACAAAACCGGTACCCTGGTGCATGCCCGGGGCCGCGACTGGGTGGTGCTGCCATCCGAACGCGATGATCTGTTGCGCCTGAAACCCCTTGATGGCCGGGACGACGATGTAGCCGGCATCTTCCTGCCTCTGAGCCGGGAAGGCGACATACGGCCATCACAGTTCCAGCCTCCGACCCTGGCAGACCTTGGCAGCATACGGGCGGCACGGCTGCTCTTTGATGCCTCCCGGCTTTCCTTGCGGGCGGCGGCGGGGCCCTTCCGCTGTGCCGCCAGGCTGGGCTTCAGGCCCCGCAGTTACCAGATGGTCCCCCTTATCATGGCCCTTAAACAGAAGGACGCCATACGCCTGCTCATAGCCGACGACGTGGGGGTAGGCAAGACGGTGGAGGCCATACTCATAGCCAAGGAACTGCTGGAGCGCCGGGAGATACAGCGCTGTGCGGTGCTGTGCCCGCCCCAGCTCTGTGACCAGTGGCAGGCGGAACTGAAGGACAAGTTCCAGATAGACGCGGTGGTGATACGCACCGGGACCCAGGCCAGCCTGGACAGGCAGGTGCCGGGGGACACCAGCGTGTACCAGCACTTCCCCTTCCAGGTGATAAGCATCGACTATATCAAGTCGGACAAACGCTACGCGGTCTTTGCCGCCCAGGCCCCGGAACTGGTGATTGTGGACGAGGCCCATTCCTGCGCCCGGCCGGAGGGTTCCCACACCAACCAGCAATTGCGCTTCCGGCTGGTGCACGAGCTGTCACGCAAGCCGGGGCAGCACCTTATCCTGGTAACCGCCACGCCCCATTCAGGCAAGGAGAACGAGTTCCGCTCCCTCCTGGGCCTGTTGCGGCCTGACTTTGCCGAGGGCGACTGGGACAGCGAGGCCAAGCCCTTCCGGGCAGACCTGGCCCGCCACTTTGTGCAGCGCAAGCGGGAGAACATAGCCGTCTGGATGGACGAGCGCACCCCTTTCCCCTCGCGCACTGCCATAGACTTCCCTTACGGCCTGTCTCCAGCCTACCAGGCTGTGTATGACGATCTGCTGCTGTATACCTCGAAGATGATGCTACGCTCCGGTGGCAGCGAGAACCAGAAACGCTTCCGCTACTGGTCGGCCCTGGCCCTGCTGCGGGGTGTCATGTCCAGCCCCAGCGCCGGAGCCCTCATGCTTGAAAGCCGGGCTGTCCTGCGGCAGGCAGAAGAGGAAGAGCCAGCCCAGGACGCGAACCCGCATTACGAACGCCTTGAGCACAGTGACGACGAACTGCCGACACCCATACTGGAGCAGACCCAGTGGAACCAGGCCGACATTGCAGCCTTCAAGGACTTTGCCAGCCGGCTGCGCGGGCTGGAGCAAGGCACCCATGATGTAAAGATGGATGCCTGCGTGCTGCAGATACAGAAATGGCACAAGGCGGGCTACAGCCCCATCGTCTTCTGCCGCTACATACAGACTGCCAAGTACGTGGCCGACAGGCTGGCGGAGGTACTGGGCAAGCAGGCCCTGGTGGAATGTGTTACCAGTGAAGACCCCGACGAGGTGCGCCGGGACCGCATTGCCCGCATGGCTCCCGAGCTGGCAGGCAAGAAGCTGCGGGTGCTGGTGGCCACCGACTGCCTGTCGGAAGGCATCAATCTGCAGAACCTGTTCGACGCGGTGCTGCATTACGACCTGCCCTGGAACCCCAACCGGCTGGAGCAGCGTGAAGGCCGGGTGGACCGCTTTGGCCAGCTGCGTCCGGAGATTCAGACCTGCCTCTTGTACGGCAAGGACAACCCCATGGACCAGGTGGTGCTCAAGGTGCTGTACCGCAAGGCCCGTACCATCCGTGACAACATAGGGGTAAGCATACCCTTTCCGGAGGACTCCCGTGACTTCCTGGACACCATCTTCAAGGCCGTGCTGGCAGAGGCCCAGAAGAAGCAGCGCCCGGTGTCCCAGCCGGAACTCTTTGCTCTGGAAGACATGGTGCGCTCCGAGGAAGCCCTGGACAGGCTCATCTCGGTTACCCAGAAGAAGGAAGCAGCCCTGCGGTCCATCTTTGCCCAGGCGTCCATCAAGGCCCAGGACATAGAAAGCGACCTGGCCCTGGCAGACGAGGCGGTGGGCAGGCCCGAGACGGTCTGGCGTTTTGTCTGCTCGGCCTTTGACCAGCTGTACGGCCAGAGCCCCAAGGCAGACAAGGCCAGGCTGGAGGTGGAGCTCCGGCGTTCGGCCTACCCCGAGCCCCTGCGTCACTGGCTGGAACTGGCCGGGGGCAAGGGCGATGCCCTGCTGGCCTTCCAGGCGCCGGTGGACAAGGGCTGCACCTACTGGGGCCGCAACCATGGGGCGGTGGAGAACCTCTGCCGCATCATATTGTCGGAATCCCTGAACCCCCAGGGCCAGAACAGGAACGCCGCCCGGGCGGCGGTGGCCCTGTCCGGGGCGGTTACCGAGCGTACGGTAATCTACCTGCTGCGGGCCAGGCATGTAATAGAAGATCTGCGCCGCAAGACCCACCTGGTGGCCGAGGAGGTGCTGGTGCACGGCCTGGCCGGCCCGGAAAGAAAGACCATAGCCCTGGAAGCAGCGCACCGCCTCATGGACGAGCCGGGCATAGCCGGGGACCTGCCCCGGGCTCTGCAGGAAGCCCAGCTGAACAGGGAACTGTCGGTACTGCCTTCCCTGCAGGAAGGCTTTGACGCCCTGGCCTACCAGCGGGCGGAGGAGCTGATACTGCAGCACGAACGCTACTACAAGGCCCTGGGCACCGACAGCAAGGCCACCCGCTTCCGGGTGGTAGAGCCGGTTATTCCCCTGGACATACTGGGCATCTACATCCTGGTTCCCGGAGGTGCGGCATGAAGTACGAAGCCCTCTCCTGGGAAGGCGCCCTGATAGGCCCGGAGACCCTGGAAGCCCTGAGTGACGACAACGCGATAAAAGGCCAGAAGCCCGGCGACTTTGGCATAAAGAGCAAGGTGCGGGACGAGATACTGGAAGCCTGGGCTGAGGCCAAGGCCCAGTGGCAGCTGTTCAGGCTGCGGCGGGAGAAAGACGACCCCAAGGATACCTACGGTACCTCCCGCACCCGCCAGGGCTGGGTGCTGCCCTTCCTTTCTTTGCTGGGTTACGAGCTGGAGAACGCCCCGGCGGTGGAGCTGGGTGGCCGTAGCTTTGCCATAAGCCACCGGGCGGTGGGCTACCTCTGCCCGGTGCATATCGTGGGCTTTACCGAGAGCCTGGACCGCAAGCGGGACGGCCAGCGGGCCAGCCCCCACAGCCTGGTGCAGGAGTACATAAACCTTACGGAATCCTTGTACGCCCTGCTCACCAACGGCCTGACCCTGCGTCTGCTGCGTGACTCGTCGCGGCTGGTGAAGCTGTCGTACCTGGAGTTCAACCTTGAGCGCATCTTCGAGGAAGAGCTGTTTGCAGACTTTGCCCTCCTGTACCGCCTCCTGCACATAAGCCGCTGGGCACGCAGCAGCGATGAGGCCGCCGAGTGCCTGCTGGAGTTCTACCACCAGGACAGCCTGCAGAAGGGCTCGGCCATACGGGAGCGCCTGTCCGCGGCGGTAAAGCTGGCCATAGAGGAACACTGGGCCAACGGCCTCTTGAACCATCCTGACAACGGGCGCCTGCGCTCTGCCCTGGCCGCACAGGAGGCAAGCCCCCAGGACCTCTACGATGCCCTCTTGACCCTGGTGTACCGGGTGCTCTTCCTGCTGGTAATAGAGGAGCGGGATCTGAGCCATCCGCCGGGGGCCAGCACCCAGCTGAAGGGGCTGTACCGCAGTTATTATTCCCTTATGGCCCTGAGGGAGCGCTGCCGCTGGGTGCGGCCGGAAGACGGCCGCTACAAGGACCTGTGGCAGACCCTGCTGGACTGCTTCAGCCTGTACGAGGATGCCGAGCGGGCAGAGGCCCTGGCCCTGAAGCCCCTGGCGGGAGACCTGTTCTCCTCCGAGGCCTTCAGCCTGCTGCTGGGGCTGTCCCTGGACAACCTGTCCTTTGCCGGGGGGCTTAACCTCCTGGATGCCTATACCGACGAGAAGCGTGGCGTGCCGGTGCGGGTAAACTACGCCGCCCTGAGCGTAGAGGAGTTCGGGTCCATCTATGAGGGACTGCTGGATTATGATGCCCACATACAGGATGCCGGAACCCGCCTGTGCTTCTCCTTTGTACGTGGCGACGAGCGGGGCAGGACAGGCAGCCACTACACGCCCGAAGAGCTGGTGCAGCCCCTCATCGAACATGCCCTGGCGCCTCTGATAGAAGACTGCCTGAAAGACAGCAAGGCCGAACAGCGCCTCTTGGATCTGAAGATCTGTGACGACGCCTGCGGTTCTGGCCACATCCTCCTGAATGCCGCCCGCCGGGTGGCCCTGGAACTGGCCCGGCTGCGCACCAAGGCCGACAATCCCGACCCGGCCAGCTACCGCCATGCCCTGCGGGAAGTAATAGAGCACTGCATCTATGGGGTGGATGCCAACCCCCAGGCCGTGCGCCTGTGCAAGGTGGCCCTGTGGCTGGAGAGCCACAACCCCGGGGAGTCCCTTGGCTTTCTGGACCACCACATAAAATGCGGTGACAGCCTGGTGGGCCTTACCCAGGCCAGCGAGCTTCTGGAGCCCATACCCGAAGCTGCCTTTGCTTTCCGCGATGGGGACGACAAAGACTGGGCCACCGAATTGCGCAAGACGCACAAGAAGGAACTGGCCGAGGCAGGTGTACGTCAGGCTCTGCTGGACTGGCGCAGCCAGGTAGGC
>JAVEXH010000062.1:0-10405 GCA_034004175.1 Spirochaetia bacterium | reverse complement strand
CAAGGCAGCCGTGGGCATGCGTGATCCGGTGCTGCTTTCAACCACCGACGGGGTTGGCACCAAGCTGCTGGTAGCCAGGAAGACCGGCCGCTGGGATACCATAGGCATCGATCTGGTGGCCATGAATGTGAACGACCTCATAGTCTGCGGCTGCCGTCCCCTGAACTTCCTGGACTACATAGCCTGCGGCAAGGTGGACAGCACCAGATTGCAGGCAGTCATCAAGGGTATCGTGGCAGGCTGCGAGGAGGCGGACTGCGTCCTGACAGGCGGCGAGACCGCCGAGATGCCCGACCTGTACGCAGAGGACGACCTGGACCTGGCCGGTTTCTGCACCGGCATTGTGGACCGGGCCGACATGCTGCCCAGGCTCGCCGACATGGCTGAAGGCGACGTGATCCTTGGCCTGCCGTCCAGCGGCGTCCATTCAAACGGCTATTCCCTGGCCCGCAAATGCGTCCGTGACGACGACGATGTGGCCTGGGACCAGCTCCTGACGCCCACCCGCATCTACGTCCGGGAACTCGGAAAACTCCTCGACACCGGAAAGGTCCTGGCCGCAGCCCACATAACCGGCTCGGGCCTGGAAGGCAACTTCCCCCGGGTACTGCCGTCCGGCCTGCAGGGCGACTTTACCTGGGACTGGCCCCGGCCGCCCATCTTTGACACCATAGCCAAGGGCGGCTCTGTCCCCGAGGCCGAGATGCGCAGGGTCTTCAACCTGGGGGTAGGCATGGCCTTCGTGGTAAAAGCCAGGGATGCCGACGAGATCCTGGCCTATGCAGCCGGACAGGGTATAGAGGCCTTCAGGATGGGCCATCTGGCCCGGGGCTGAAGCAACCCATGGCTAAACTAGCGGTACTGGCCAGCGGCAATGGCAGCAACTTCGAAGCCCTGGTGCTGGCCGCCCGGGCCGCTGGCCATGAAGCTGCCCTCCTGGTCTGCGACCGCCCCGGCGCTTTCGTTCTGCAGCGTGCAGCCCGCCTCGGCGTCCCGTCTATCCTGGTCTCCTACGCCCGTGGGGACAGAGCTGCCACCGATGGGGACAGAGCTGCCGCCGATGGGGACAGAGCTCAGCAACTTGAGGACAGAATCATCCGCAGAATGGCGGCAGAGGCCCGGATCACCACGGCCCTGGAGGATGCAGAAGCCGACCTGGTGGCCCTGGCGGGCTTCATGCGCCTCCTTGGACCGGGTTTCGTGGCCCGGTGGCAGGGCAGGCTGGTCAATATCCACCCATCCCTCCTGCCGGCCTACCCGGGGACAGAGGCGATCAGTCGTGCCTGGAAGGCCGGAGAGCCCCTGCTTGGGGTAACTGTCCACTATGTGGATGAAGGCATGGACACTGGTCCTGTGCTGGCCCGGATTGAAGTAGCCCGGCAGGCCAGCCTGGAGGCCACCGGGCAGGCCATCCATGAGGCTGAGCACCGGCTGTATGCCCAGGTGATTGTGGGCTTGCTGGATGGGGTTGGCTGAGGATGGTTTACTTGACTACTGTCCTCAGAGTATTATCCGCCCATATCACGACAGGTAGTTGACCCGGATGGCTGCAAAGCGTTCCGGCTTCTGCCCAAGGCGGCATCTCACATGAAGGTACTGATACTCGGAAATGGAGCCCGCGAACACGCCCTGGCGTGGTCGTTCTCGAAGAGCAAACGCAATTCCGGCCTTTTCTGCATGCCCGGCAATGCCGGTACCGCGGATATTGCTGTCAATATCGATGGTGACTACTGTGATGGTCCTTCGGTCGTGGCTGCAGCCCGCCTGCATGGCGTGACTATGGTGGTCATTGGCCCTGAAGCCGCCTTGGCTGCCGGTGTAGCCGACGCGGTTCGCGCGGCTGGTATCTCTGCCTTCGGACCCGGAGCCTCTGCGGCCAGGCTGGAATCCAGCAAGTCCTTTGCCAGGGATTTCTCCAACCGTGCGGGCATACCATCTGCCCGTACCTTGCGGTTCACCAAGCTGGCCGATTTCGCGACCTGGCTGGATGCCGGCCGGCCTGGCCCCGCCGCTGGTGCCGTCAGCGGTACAGCCGCCCACGGCGCCGCCGGGTACGGCGCCGCCGGGTACGGCGCAGGCATCGGAGCCGGGATCAAGGCCATGTTCGGGCTCGGTAGCCCTGCTTCAGGCGGTTCAGCCCCAGGCGGGGCCCTGACTGGCGCACCGCTGACTGGCAGGATAGTACTCAAGAAAAACGGGCTGGCAGCGGGCAAGGGCGTGCTGGAGTCCGCGGATGACGCTGAACTCAAAGCCTTTGCCCAGACAGTACTGAAAGATGATGAACTCCTGGTGGAAGAGTTCCTGGTAGGCTACGAACTGTCGGTATTCGGCCTTACAGACGGCACGAACTACCTGACCCTTCCTGCCTGTGCCGACCACAAGAAAGCCCTGACCGACAACCAGGGGCTGAACACCGGTGGCATGGGGGCCATCTGTCCTGTCCCCAGTGCCGACCGCGCCATTATGGAGCGAATAGACCGGGAGATCGTGGCACCAACCTTCAGGCAGATGGCTGCCGAAGGACTGGGATTCCGCGGCGTGGTGTTCTTCGGGGTCATGGTCTGCCAGGACGGTCCGAAGCTGCTCGAATACAACGTCCGCTTCGGCGATCCGGAGACCCAGAGTCTTCTGCCCCTTCTGACCAGTGATATCTGTGACATGTTCGAGTCTGCTGCCAGCGGCAGTGTCCTGGATGCGCGGCCGGAATTCATGAACAAGACTGCGGTGGGTATCACCATTGCCGCTGCAGGTTATCCCGGGCCGTATGCCACCGGCCTGGAGGTAAGTGGCCTGCCCCGGGATGTGGACGGCGTGAAGATCTTCCATGCCGGCACGGTGCTGGGCGACGATGGGGTGCTCCGGACAGGCGGCGGCCGGTGCTTTACCGTGGTGGCTGTGGGGGACGACTATTTCTCCGCCCACGGAACTGCCCTGGAGGCGGCCAGGCGTGTCCTTTTCGAAGGCGCCTGGTTCCGCAACGACATAGGCAAGAAATTCTTCCTGGAGTGATCCCGGATCGACCTAGAGCCTTTTTACCTGGTGTCCGATCCAGTCAGCTGCTGATCAAGGCCGGCCCGGCCAGGTAGCTTCGGCCCTCCTGGCGAACCAGGCATAGATGGCGGCGGCCCGGTTGCCGAAGGAGTTTTCCAGCTTGCCGCGTATCCCGGGCAGCAAGGCTGCCTTGGCACTGGATACCGCATAGAACAACACGGCCTCGTCGGCATTTATGGCCAGAACCCGTACATTCAGCATGCCTGGTGCTGCAACGGGAATGATGCCATAGCGCATGCCGGTAAGGTTGGATGTGGCATTGGTCACGTAATCCGCCCCTGCCTGCAATAGTATCCGGTAACGGTTGTCCCCGAAGGACAGATCCTTCTGCCTGGCGTACAAGGTCTCCATATCGACGGGAATGGCCGGCAGCCAGCTGTCGGGTACTTGGTCGGTGCTGTCCGGTCCGCTGGTCAGATGTGAAATCTCGTAGAACAGGCGCATGGTTTTCCTGCTTGCCGACCAGTATTCTATGCCCTCCAGCGTGCCCACAGACCTGAAGATATTGTACAGGGTCAGCAGTTCTGCTTCAGGAGTGCCCCTGGTCGGCTTTTTCCATGAAAACAGGGCTTCCACAACTACGTCAGGGTTCTCGCCTGCCAAGGCCTCGCGCAGGTCGGCCGAGACAGGGTGTGCAGGCATGATGGAAGGGGCCGCTGACCTGCCGGTGGAGGTTGCCCTGAGACCCGTTTCCGGCAGGGGAGCTGCCATAGCATCGGCTGGCAGGAATGATGAGAGAGGCAGCGCGTACAATTGAACCGGTGAAAACAGCGCGATTGACAGAGCCATGAACAGTGCCATGAACAGTGGGGCACTGACTGCTGCAGAAGATCCGTGCTTCATGTAAAACCTTCCTGATGTACAGTTTCTGATCACACACTATAGCGCGGTTCCCTGTTCAGTCACAGTGTACTTTGCCGTGATTTATGTATGCGGCATAGCAGCTTGGGTGCAGCGGAAATTTTCTCCGGAACACCGTGGCTCCCTTTTTTTTTATACGGCGATCAGGTATAAGGGTTACGTTTGTTAGTTTTGTGTGAAATCAGCAGGGAAGGCTGGCCCATGAACTTCATTTTCATAGCGGTGGAACTGGTCGGAGCCCTCGGGCTCTTTCTTTTCGGAATGAAGATCCTGTCGGAGTCCATCCAGCGGGCTGCGGGGGATACCCTCAAGCGGACCCTGAACCTGATGACAGGCACCACCTTCAAGGCCCTGCTCACCGGCCTTGGCATGACTGCCCTGGTCCAGTCGTCATCGGCAACCACCGTCATGGTGGTGTCCTTCGTGAACGCCGGCCTTCTTACCGTGGTTCAGGCTGCGGGCGTCATCTTCGGTGCCAACATCGGCACCACCTCCACTGCCTGGATAGTCTCCCTGGTGGGCTTCAAAGTGTCCATGGCAGAACTGGCCCTGCCCATGATAGGCCTCGGTTTCGTGATGCTGATGACAGCCAAGCGGAAATCCAGGGCCAGGGATTACGGCGAGGCAGCCATAGGCTTTGGCCTGTTGTTCCTTGGCCTGCAGTACCTGTCCCATGTGCTGCCCAAGCCATCACCGGACCTGCTCAACTTCCTGTCCCAGGTCTCAGGCCTTGGTGTTTTTTCCGTGTTGCTGGCAGCCCTCGTGGGCACCATCCTGACTATTCTTGTCCATTCATCCAGTGCATCCACCGCCATCATCATCACCCTGGCAGTGGAAGGGGTCATAGGCTTCGAGATGGCCGCAGGGCTTGTGCTGGGGGCCAATATCGGTACCACCATCGATGCCTTCCTGGCCAGCATCGGCGCTCGGACCAACGCCAGACGGGCCGCCATGATACACATACTGTTCAATGTGCTTGGTACCCTGTGGGCCGTGATCCTGTTCAAGCCTTTCATTGCCGTGGTCAATGTCATGGCAGGCAGTTCGAGCATAGCCCAGCACATAGCCCTGATGCACACCGTGTTCAACGTGATCAACGCTCTCATCTTCGCACCCTTTGCCGGCCGCTTCGCGGACCTGGTAACCAGGATGATCAAGGCCAGGCCGGGTGAAGAAACCATGCTCCAGAAACTGGAGTATGTGGCAGTGCCCATGATGGACAGCCCGGAACTCAACCTGCTGCGGGCCCGTAAAGAGATAGCGGGCATGGCTGATCTCTGCTCGACCATGTTCGGCCGCTTCCGCCTCATCCTCAAGGACAGGCCGGCAGACCTCCACGAGGATGTGGAAGCCTTCGGCAACATGGAAAACTACGCCGATCAGATGCGCGAGGAACTGTCCCGCTTCATCCTGGAATGTGCTGCCCATGACATGGGCTCAGCCGGCAATGACATAGGCGCCATGCTGCGCATGGTCACCGATCTCGAGGACATCACCGATGACTGTTTCAGCCTGGTCATGCTCCTGGACAAGGCCAGTACCCGCAAGCTTCAGCTGGACAAGGACGAAGTGGACGATCTCGGGCCATACAGCCTGCTGGTGGAGAACTTCCTGGCCTTTGTACGTGACCACATCAATGTTAACATCACCGAAGAACAGTTGCTGGTGGCCGGAGAGCTGGAAGACAAGATCGATGGCTTCCGCACCGCTTTGAAGAAGAAGGCCCGCAAGCGCATGCAGAAGGGCGGCAACGTGAAGGCCGAACTCCTGTACATCGACATAGTGCGCCATATCGAAAAGATAGGCGACCATGCCTATGCCGTGGCAAGGGCCCTGCGGGAGATCAGATAATCCAGGATTCCTGCGATCGGGCAGGCTTCGTTCCGGCAATGAAGCAGCCCGGGACCATTGATTTCCGCAAGCTCTCTGTATATACTTGTATATACAGAGAGGAGGCCGCCGATGCAGACAAATCTGTTCAAATCCGGTAATTCCGTAGCCCTCCGCATACCCCAGTCTTTGTGGCCGGTATCTCCCGGAACCCCGGTGGAAATAACAAAGCAAGGTGACCAACTGGTCATATCTCCGGTACGGGGAAGCCTGGCGTGTGCCATAGAAGTCTTCAGAGGTTTTGATGCCTCCTTCATGGAAGCTGGCAGGGAAAGCGAAGACGAGCTGGAGCGGAACTGGTGAAATACCTTCTTGATACAAACATCTGCATCTATCTGATGAAAGAACAGCCCCCGTCTGTAGCCAAGCGCTTCTCCAGCCTGCAGGTCGGAGATGTTGGTATTTCATCCATCACCATGGCGGAACTTGAGCATGGTGCCGGTGCAAACCCGGAATTGGCCTCAAGCCGACGAGCTCAGTTGAAGGCCCTGGCCAAGGTGATACCTTCCTTGCCCTTCGATGATAACGCTGCCAGGGAGTATGGTCTCATCCGCAATGGAAGCAAGCAGCTGGGCCGCAACCGTTTTGACACCCTGATCGTAGCCCAGGCATTGGCCCGCCAACTGATCCTGGTCACCAACAATCTTGCAGATTTTTCCGGGATCCCCGGCCTTGCCCTTGAAAACTGGATCGAAGCCTGAGATCAAGGGGCTTCAGACCTGAAGCCTCAGCGTGCCTGCTGGAATCCCTCAGACTTCTTTGATGCTTTCAATCAGTCCGGGGATCAGATACACATCTTCCACCCCATCCACCAGCACCGCGCCCATGCCAAGCTCAAGCGGCACAGCCAGATCCACATCGTAGCGGTCACCCACGGCCAGGCAGGTCGGGAATCCGCCGGCGGGCTCTGTCCCCATTCCACCGAGCTCTGTCCCCGATCCAGGCAGCTCTGTCCCCATCGCATGCTTCGCTGCCAGCAGAAAGGGCTCCCGGGCCGGCTTGGACTTCATGGTGTCGTCCAGGCCCACCACTCGTCTGAAGAGATCTGCCACGCCTAGGGCCTGCAGGGTGGCCTCGCCGGTGGAACGGGGGTTGTTGGTCAGGGCTACCAGGACCAGGCCGCTATCCCGGAGCCGGAGAAGCGACTGACGGAGGGCGGGGTCTGTCCCCAGGAAGCTTGCAGGCTTTATCAGCCGCTCCCGCCAGGCCACGCTGGTGGCCATGTCGATGCCCAGGTAAGCCATTGCATTGCCCAGGCTTGTGGTCTGGGTGCCCTGGCTGGCGGCAACCGAGGCTCTGGCGTCGGCTACAGCCTTCTGTGCAGCTTCCATGCTCCAGCCGCGTACCCTGGCCAGTTCCGCTATGAGGATGTCTATCTGGTGCTGTACATAGCCGGGATGCTGGTACAGGGTGCCGTCTATGTCAAAAATCACCGCCCGGAGCGCGGGCGGCAGACGGAAGACCTTCATGCCTGAATCTCAGTCCAGCGGCAGGGTGGGCTGCTGTATGCCGTGGGCTGCCATGGCCTTCTTCATCTTCTTGGCTATGAGCTCGCGGTTGTCCATCATGGGCGACAGGCTGCGGTTGTGGTGCAAGAGGGATATTATCTGGGCAAACAGGGTGGTCACGTCGGCCTCGATGTACCATTCCTTTTTGAGCAGTTCCTCGTGGTGTATGGCATTGGTGCCAATGATGCGGTAGAAGTGCCCTTCCTGGTAGGCCTTCTCGAAGTCGTCCACCGCGGTGGCGGAGAACATGGGCAGGGATACCGCGCAGATGACCTTGTTGGCTCCTTGTTCCTTCAGGTAGCGCATGGCCTTCAGGAGAGTGCCGCCGGTGCCCAACATGTCGTCGGCCATGAAGACCGTCTTGCCGGTTATGTCGCCCAGGAGCTTCATCTCCGTGATGTTGTTGTCGTTGGCGTTCTTGGTTACCTTGGAGTAGTCCCGCTCCTTGTACAGCAGGGCCAGGGGCTTCTGCAGGGTACTGGCATAGAATTTGTTGCGGTCCACCGCTCCTGTGTCGGGCGACAGCACCACCAGGTTGTCATCGGTCACATCGGTGATGCCCGCCAGCTTCTCTATCACCTGGAAGGACGCGTGCAGGTTTTCCAGCCTCAGCTTGTTGAAGCAGTTCTCTATCTCCCGGGAATGCACGTCCAGGGTAATGATGCGCGCCACCCCCAGGTACTCCATTATCTGGCCGAAACGGGCCGCGGTAAGGCCCTCGCGGCCCTTCTTCTTGTGCTGCCTGGAGTAGGGGTAGGTGGGCAGGACCAGAGTTATGCGGCCTGCGCCGGACTGCACCGCGGCGTCTATGGTCACCATGAGATTGAAGATATGGTCGTTCACCGACAGGCACACCTCATCGCGGCCATCATTGAAGGAGCAGGGCAGGCGGTTTTCTATGTCCTGGAAGATGTACAGGTCCTGGCCACGGATGGAATCCAGGATCTCTGTCTTTATTTCCCCGTTGGGAAACCAGGTGTTGCGGGTCTTCACATTGAAGCGCGGTGCCCGGTATTCGCTTACCTTGCCTGGGATGTACAGCAAGGACGACTGGACGTCGTTCTCGAAATTTATTTTCTTGGTTACTTCTTCTTTTGACAGATGGTAACGCTCGGCCATCACCTGGGCCTTGCGTTCAAAGCGCCGGCGATAGATCGTGGACAGGCGCTTGACCACCTGTTCGGCAAAACGTTCGCCGCCTGGGCAGGCCAGAAGCCCGAGTCTCGTGGGATCGGAATAATTCATCGCGTGCGCCTTGTGGGGAAGAGTTGACTCAAAGTAGCCTCTCCGGGGTTCCTTGGTCAAGAACAGGTTAAAACGTACTGTGAATGAATGGTGTCAGACAGCTCCGTTTTCACTTCTTGCGAATCGTGATGATGATTTCCCCGTCCGTGTCGGTCTTTTTCAGGGTCTTCACAAGACCCAGGACTATATTGGCCACTAGATCCTTCACAAAGGGGTTCATCGGCACCTCGGCGCCGGAGATGGCTACACTCACATCGTGGTCTTCCATGGTTCCTCCCGAAAAAAGTTGGTTACAGCCAATGATCTATGAAATCCCGGTGTTGTTCCGGGGCATATACCCTGAGCCCTGCCTTCCGGGCCTGTTCGGCCAGGGTTTCATGCCTGGTTACCAGCACATCGAAACCGGCCAGCGGCTGCTTCAACGCTGCCTCGTCCTGGGCTGCCCCGCCTACCAGCACACGTAGCGCTCCATCCACCAGGTGTCCCTCTACCAGCACAACCCTGGCCGTGGGGAAGAGGCGGGCCAGGAAGGGCCTGTCCCAGCCATCCGGGGTCCGTATCGACACGACTGTCTCGGTTTCGGATACCAGCGCCGATTCTGCCCCGGCAGCAAAGTAGCGGCTGCTGTCCTTGCCCGGCAGATTGAAGCTACCCTCGTGGCGTACGCATTTGGCTGCGCCTGCCGGCACACCCCGGGCCGAAAGTTCTGCCGTGCAGGCTTCCACGAAGCCCGTCTTGCCCGTGTTGGACCAGCCAATGAAACAGGCTATGGGGGTTTTTTCGGACTCCTGGGTGGCTCGTTTCATGGGTCGATTCTACCAGCACCCGCCCCGGAGGGCAACACCAGCCGTATCCTGGTTTCCGGTCCGAAGCCCCAGCCACCGCCCTCCCGGCTCTCCGGCTCCTCCACCTGAATCAGGTCATACCTGCCCAGCCTGAAGAACCCTCCCGCCACCGCCGCCGGATCGTCCCGCTTTGCGGAGAACGGAAAGCGTCCCCGTGGCCCGCACAACAGGTAGCGTACCCTGCCCGCCTTGTTCAGCATCGGCTCCGAGACTACCCGGTATAGTTGGGTGCCGGAAACAGCCCCGGCACCAGCTCTGTCCCCATCCTCATCAGCTCGGTCCCCGCCCCGGCCTTGCACCGGAGGCTGCACAACCAGCCAGAACATCTTTATCTTTTCCCGGTCCAGCCCGGCGCCCTCGGCCAGGCGCCGTACCGACTCAGGCATGGCCCAGGCAGCTTCGTCATGGCAGCTCTGGTTCTCTCCTGCCGCCAGGGCAGGGCAGGGGCCTTGCCTGGTGCACGGCCCCGCTACCCGCCAACCGAGGCTGGCAAGATGGTTACGCAGGGCCATACCATCCCTGGCCGAGGCCAAGGTAGCCGGGTCCACTATCATCACCGATCCGCCGGGCGTTAGCACTGAGGCTGCCCGTTGTACCAAGGCGACCCGGCGTTCGACCCTGACCACTTGATCCGGCTCACCTGCGCCAAGCTCGTTCAGGCAGTGACCCAGTATTATCAGGTCAAAAGGCCCCTCCGGGATGGCCTGGGGTGATTCCAGGTCTGCCTGTATGCACTGGATGGTGGGTGGTTTGGTGGTTTTTGCAGGGTGGCTTGCCTTGGGGACAGAGCTTGCCCCTTCCCCTGCTCCCGGCTTGGAGTCAGCGCCGTGATACCGCTCCGGGTCGACCAGCAGCCGTCCGGCCAGGCTCAACGCCGTGTCCGAATGGTCTACCAGGCACAGGTGCCTGGCCCCCCGGTCAAAAGCAGCCGCCGCCATGGGGCCAGGCCCCGCACCAAGATCCAGCACCCGGGATGGACGGAGTTCACACAGATTCATGACCCGT
>JAVEXH010000061.1:0-10411 GCA_034004175.1 Spirochaetia bacterium | reverse complement strand
GATGGCTTGTACCAGGACGGCAATGTGCCGCGCATCGATTACTACAATGCCTGGGCCTTCCATAACTACTTTCTGATGTGGGTGGTGCTGGATGGGGAATCAAAGCCGGAGCTGGCCCGGAAGCATAGAGGGCGGGCTGAAGAGTTCCTGGCAAGCTTCAGCCATCTCATGGCCAGCGATGGGGGCATACCCTGTTTCGGCCGCTCGGAGATCTACCGTTTTGCGTTCATTGCGCCGATTGCACTGCTGGCGTTGGCTGGAGACGATGAGTCCGGACTGGCTTGTGATAATGGGTCGGGCAAGGTATCTGGAACCCTGCGGACTGTAGCTGATCTGGGGCTTAAATGGTACCTGACCAAGCCTGTCCTGGGGGACGACGGGCTGCTTTCCCTGGGCTATGTCGGGGCTTGTGCGGATATGCTGGAGCATTACTCCTGCGGCGGTTCGCCGTACTGGGCGGCCAAGGCCTTCAACCTGCTGGCATTGCCGCCGGAACATCCTTTCTGGCACTGTGCCGAAGAACCCTTGCCCAGCCAGAAGGGGCCGGGAGTCCTGGCTTTGCCATCCGCGGGTTTTACCATAAGCTTGAGCCAGTCCGGCCAGACCATGCTCCTGAACCACAAGGCCAGACACGACAAGGCCGAATACAACGACAAGTACACCAAGTTTGCCTACGCTTCGGCCTTCCCCTACCAGGCGCGAAGGATCTACGGCAACAGCGATTGCGACGCAATCCTTCAGTTTTCAGCCGATGGGGCTGCCTGGCACCAGCGCTGGAAGATGCGCTGCCTGGCCAGCGGGCAGCTGGGCGGGGCCTCGGTGTATCCGCTCTTCGAGGCTGATCCCGATGGGCAGGCCTGCACGGTTAGCCTGATCCTCGGTGACATCATCATCAATCTGCATCAGATACAGTCTACAAAGGCCTTGCACCTGCGGGAGGGTGGCTTTGCCTGCGGATCCGACCTGAGCATGCCCGAGTCCACTTCTGTGCCCGCCGATGAGGCCGCGGGACTGGGGCCTGCCGAGGCAGCCTGTGCCGATGCAGGCTCTTCGCTGGGACGGATTTCCCTGATACGCTCCCTGGGAGGCTGGACTAAAGCGGTGGCTGCCGAAAGCTTTGCCCAGGACAGGGTCGGTGCCAATGTACGGTATGCCTTCTCGGCGGTACCGCGCCTGGAAGCCAGAGCTTTGCCCGGGCAACCGCTGCTGCTTGCCAGCCTGGTTGTCGGGCGTGTGGGACCCGATACCGTAGGTCAGGTGGCTGCATGTGTAGCTTCGTCGACCTTGAATCCCGAAAACGGGGAATTGAGATTGGCTTTAGCTGATGGCTCGCAGGTTCTGATGCGGACACCGGAGGCTGCCGGTGCTCCTTCGGAACTGGACGGGTATGAGATAACTGCGGAGACACTGGTGG
Source organism: Spirochaetia bacterium (assembly GCA_034004175.1). Taxonomy (GTDB): domain Bacteria; phylum Spirochaetota; class Spirochaetia; order Treponematales; family UBA12059; genus MIBM01. Next base: position 8,997 of record JAVEXH010000061.1, on the reverse strand, counting down.
CGCTGTGTGCAAAGGATGGGGTCCCGCATAGCCTTATGCAGACCGAGGACTGAAACGTCTTTTACGGTTGGTCGAATCATTAACGGTCCTCATTATGTGTATTATCATACATATAAAGAATGCGGACTGAACAATGATACTTGTCGATACATCCGCACTCATCGACTACTTCAAGGGCATCGATTCCAGGCCTGCGGCTTTGTTCGAGACGTTGATGGTCCATGGGGTGCCCTACGGAATATGTGATTCTGCGTATCAGGAGCTACTGCAAGGTTCAGGGACGCTGGATGAGTTTGCCACTCTCAAGGATTACCTTGAAACAATATCGTTTCATGATCTTCAGCATGGCAAGGAATCGTATGAGAGAGCTGCTCTTCTGAACTCCCAGTGCAGGAGAACTGGTGTAACGGTACGAAGTATGATTGATTTATTGATAGCGGAAAGTGCAATCGAGAACAATCTGCTGCTACTCCACAACGATGGAGACTTTGACACTATGAGCAGGGTCACCAAGGATTTGGGAATATACGGGGTGTAGGCTTGGGATCGACCCGGGTTTGCAAACGACGCCATCAAAGTTCGGGACTGGGAAGAACGATCCGTATCAACTCTTTTGTGTCAGTCCGTTGACCACGATTCCTGAAGTGATGATCAGTATGCCTACCAGCGCGATTGGCGATGGCAACTGATCCTTGAACAGGAGGATGCCCAGGAGCAGGGTGAAGACCACCTCGCCTGCCTGCGTGGATTCGATGATGGCCAGGTGGCGCATGTCGGTTTTTACCATTTCCGTTGCTCTGAAGAACAGGATGGTGGCGATGACCCCGGATGACAGGGCAACGACAAGGGTCTGACTGATCTGTTCAAGGCTTGGTAATTGATTATTCAGTACGCCAATGAGCATCAGGATGAGCCAGAACGGCAGGCTGCAGAGGGTCATGCCGAAGATCCGTTCCATTGTACCCATTGAATCCGGGACTACGGCCATCATTTTTCTGTTACCAAGAGGATATGAAAAGGCGGCTATCACTATATAGAACAATGCCAGGATATTTTCCCTTACTTCCGGGATCGCTCCTTTTTTGTATTGTACAAGGATCACTCCCGCGATTATGACGATGGAGATTACCAGTTGTCTGACTGGCAGCGCATGACGGGTGGCACCTGGGTGCTTGCCGGTGCGGAACAGAGGGGTAAGCAGGATGCCGGCTATGATGGTGATCTGCCAGGTAGAGGCTATCAGCCAGGATGGGCCATAAGCGGCGGCAATGCAGAGGAAGAGGTAAAAGAATCCGAATCCCACGGTACTCCAGATGATCCAGTACAGGGGCTGCTTTCTGATTTGCCGGAAGACTGCCAGGTGTTTGTTTCCGGGCAACACCAGGATCCACAGCATGGGTAGCATGAAGACAAAGCGCAGGGATGAGGTCCAGATCCAGTGCCCGCCGGATAGCTGCATCTGCCTGTTCAGCACAAAGGTCAAAGCAAAGAACAAAGAAGACAGGGTGCCAAGGAGCAGGGCTTTTGTCATGGTGGGTTCCTTGTTGTGATCACGCATAGCATAGGAGACACGGATCTGGCAAGTCCGGCCAGAAAAATTACTCTTTTGAAAGAGGCCAGGTATCGGCTGCCAAGGCTTCTTTGGCAACAATATCGATGCCAAGGTGAAGCAGGTTCTGCAGCACTGCTTGGCCTGTAGTTACCGGTGCTTCTACAGTCAGGGAGTCGAGGGCTTCCATGGCGTCCAGTAGCCGGGCCAGGGGAATGTCCCCGCTGCTGTACACTTGCAGCCGTGGTCTAACGCCACCAGTGGCGCGCACACTGGTTACCAGGGGCCGCATCGGCATGATGGCCTCCTGTTGGCCGAACTCCAGACCGCGGGGGCAGGCATTGCCGCTGACCGCTGCTTCGTTGCCATCAATCAACACCTCCAGACTGCACCCGCGGGCGCAATGCGGACAGGAAAAGAATTTCTGTTCACTCATGGGAGCCTGGATTCTTGTAGATGAAGGCCAGACCGCTGACTTCAAAGTGGCTGGTTGATCGTTCATTCATAGATTCAACTCCATGGTTTAGCTGCTTTTGTGTTCTCCTCTGAGTGCAAAGGTGTACTTCCGGTCCAGTACTCGGCAGGCGGCTCCAAGGGCACCAACGTAATCACCAAGCCGTCCCCGCTCAATGGTCACCGCGTTGAAGGCGTGCGACATTGCCCAGGTGGCTGACTGGGCACGGACCAGATCTACCAGGGGGCTGTCCATGAGTCCGATGGGGCCACCTAGTACGATTTTGTCAGGGTTGAAGGTATTGATGATGTTGGCTACACCCAGGCCAAGGAAACGGGCAGCTTCGGACAGGCACTCGAGTGCCAGTTCGTCACCTTCCGCCGCCGCAGCGCAGACGGTTTCTCCGGAAATGACAGGGATTCCTGCCTCTCCCGTGGTTGTGCCGGGTACGGAGAGTGCTGTCGCTGTCAACGCTGAAGTCCTGCCGGATTCTATGAGGGAGCTTGCACGCTGGCCCATCGCGGTACCCGACGCATAGACATGAAGGCAGCCGCGCTTGCCGCAACCGCAGACCGGGCCTGCGGTATCCATGATGATGTGGCCAATTTCACCGGCACTGAAGGAGCTTCCGTTTATCAGTTCGCCTGCATTTATGAAAGCTGCACTGATTCCGGTGCCTATCCCGATGTACACCAGGCTGTGCACGCCGCGACCTGCGCCGAACCTGGCTTCGGCAAGGCCGCTTGCCCGGTTGCGGTTGATGAGCAGTGCCTCCATCCCGAGCATTTTCTCCACTGCCGGACCTACATCAACCTGTTTCCATCCCAGATCGTCAGCCCTGATGATGGTGCCCCGGTCACAGTCCACCAGGCCAGGTGCGCCTATCCCCACAGCTGGAAGAATGCTCCCCGGGACGGTACCAATGAAGTCCTTCAATCCAGTGATCAGGCTTTCCATGAAGGCCTCGGGATTGGCAAGCCGGACCTTTTCTGTCCGGCTTGCCAGTATCTTTCCTTTGAGATTCGTTGCGACAAACGACCATTTGCCTGAATGATACTCTGCCCCGATGGCTTTCCATCGTGAGTCGTCCAGGTCCAGGATGATGCCGGGTCTGCCTCGACCTTCGATCTGTATGTTCTTTTCGGCAATCAAACCCAGAGCAAGCAGTTTGGTGACAATGGTGGACACTGTGGTCCGGCTGAGAGCCAGTTTACGGGCAACGGCTGCACGGGTAGAGGCCTTGAGCCCGCCGACCACTGAAAGCACGGCTTCGATGTTTATGGTGTCGGGTACAAGTATCGGCCGTCTGTCTCTCATCTCCAGCTCCATCCGTTTTGTTTGATCGCTTGTTCAGTTAAATCTTGCTTTTGAGGATGATAGCATATTTCCGGCAAGATGAAATGTTATTTGTAAAGAACGTTGACAAAATGGGAGGTCATGGTATAGTTGATCCATGGCACATGACCGCGACGTCCGGGTACGGAATGTTTCCCTGTATTTCCTGCCCATCAAAACCAGGATACCCCTGAAGTTCGGACCCGAAATCACAACCCATACGACCTGTGCCAGGGCTCTTGTCAGGGTAGAGGATCATCACGGAAGGGTTTCGGAAGGCTGGGGCGAGACCCCGCTGAGTGTGGCCTGGGTATGGCCATCCTCCCTCGGGTATGAGCCACGGCTGGAGGCGATGAAGGAGTTCACCACCATCATCGCAGAAGCCTGGGCCGACAGCAGTGACTGGGGACATCCCATGGAGACCGGGCATGTCTTTGCCCACGAGCATTTGCCGGTTCTGCATAAGGCTTTCAACGACAGGCGGGTCGCGGCAGGAGAACCTTCCATGCCGTGGCTTTCCGCCCTTGTATGCTGTTCACTTTTTGATATCGCGACCCATGATGCGTACGGGATGCTTCATGGACTTCCCTCCTTTGCCACCTACAACAGCGATTTCATGAACCATGATCTTTCATGGTTCTACAGTGCCGAGTACAGTTCCCTTTTCAGGGGGAGGTATCCCCAGGACTACTTTGCCGCCCCGGTGCCAAAGAGCCTGCCGGCCTGGCATCTTGTCGGCGGCAAAGACCTGCTGGATTCCAGCGAGGCCAACGGTGCCGAGCCGGACGATGGCTATCCGGTATTCCTTCCCGACTGGATAGAGCGGGACGGGCTGAATTGTCTCAAGGTAAAGCTGACGGGGACGGATGCGGCCTGGGACTATGAACGAATGCGCCGGGTGGGGAAGATTGCCGCCGAAAAGGGTGTGCTCTGGCTGAGTGCAGATTTCAATTGCACCGTCCTGGATCCTGCCTATGTGAACGAGGCTTTGGACAGGCTCCTTGTGGATGAACCGCGGATCTACGGGATGATCCTGTACGTGGAGCAACCCTTCCCCTATGATCTTGAAAACAACCGCATAGACGTGCATTCGGTCAGTGCGCGGAAGCCACTCTTCATGGATGAGAGTGCCCACGACTGGAAATACCTGGCCATGGGAAGGGCTCTTGGCTGGACCGGTGTGGCCCTCAAGACCTGCAAGACACTTACCGGTGCTTTGCTGAGCCTGTGCTGGGCCAAGACTGCGGGTATGACACTGATGGTACAGGATCTTACCAATCCCATGCTTGCGCAGATCCCTCATCTCTTGCTGGCTGCCCACGCTGGCACGATAATGGGGGTGGAGACCAATTCCATGCAGTTCTATCCCGATGCGTCGATTCCCGAAGAACGGGTGCATCCTGGCGTGTACAGGCGAAGAAACGGCCGGGTATCACTTGAGACACTGTCCGGTCCTGGCATGGGCTACAGGGTGAACGAAATAGTGCGTGACCTGGGTGCAGCTTCCTTCACGAGTGACCAGCCATGAATACCACGACCCGCATGACCAAGTCAGTACTGTCAAAGGTGTTTTATCTTGCGGTAGTCATTGGATTGTGGCAGGCAATCATTACATTTTTCAAGATCAAAGAGTTCATCGTTCCTTCTCCGCTGTCGGTGTTCCAGGCCCTGTTCTCTCCGGAGGTGGCATCCCAGTATCAGTGGATGACCCATATCAGTACCACCATGGGGGAGATCCTGGCGAGCTTCACCTTCACGGCGGTATTCGGCTTCATCCTGGCCCTGTTCATCACCTGGTCCCGACTGGCCCGTGCTGTTTTCATGCCGGTTATTGCGGTGTTCAATTCCCTGCCCAAGATAGCGCTGGCTCCCCTCTTCCTGATCTGGTTCGGATATGGTTTTGCGGCCAACGTCATGATAGCCATCCTGGTGGCCTTTTTCCCGGTGGTACTCAATACCACTACAGGCCTGGATTCCGTGGACGAGGATCTTCTGGATCTTGTGCGCTACCTGCATGCGTCCAAGTTGCAGATATTCATCAAAATCAGGATACCCATGTCGCTGCCGTATGTTTTCTCAGGACTCAAGATAAGCGCTACCCTTGCGGTTGTCGGTGCGATAGTAGGTGAGTTCGTTGCGTCCAGCCAAGGCCTGGGCTTCCTGATCAAGGATTCGCAGGCGATGATGAATACGCCTCCGATGTTCGCAAGCCTCATACTCATCTCGGTAATAGGTCTTGGCCTCTTCTCCTTCATCGCGTTGATGGAGAGGGTACTCATGCCCTGGAACCGGTCTGCCTCGGAGGATCTGGGATGAAATACCTGAAGACACCCTTGGTGATACTCGTACTGCTGGTGATCTGGCAGGCGGCTGTCATCCTGTTCAGGATACCAGAATACATCCTGCCCACGCCGGTTTCTGCCCTCGAGCATCTGTTCCTGCCCCAGCCTGACGCCAGTTACAACTGGGCCATGCACATCAAGGCTACGCTGCTGGAAATTGTGCTGGCTTTTGCCGTGACCTCTGTGGCCGGCATTTCCATCGCCATCATCCTGGCCTGGAGCGATGCCATCCGCAAGGCAAGCATGCCCTTGTTCGTGTTCATCAACTCCCTGCCCATCATTGCTGTTGCACCCTTGCTGCTTCTCTGGTCGGGGTATGGCCTGAAGACGAACATCATAATTGCCTTCCTGATTTCCTTCTTTCCGGTTGTCATCAATACCGGCACAGGTCTTGCTTCCATAGAGGAAGAGCTCCTGGATCTGGTCAAATACCTGCATGGAACCAAATTGCAGGTTTTCATGAAGCTGCGTATTCCCAACTCGCTGCCGTTCATTTTTACTGGCCTCAAGATCTCTTCTACCATGTGCGTTGTCGGGGCCATTGTCGGTGAGTTCATAGCCTCGGACCGGGGCTTGGGCTACATCATCATCAACTCCCAATACACAATGGATTCCCCCCCCATCTATGCAGGCCTCATGCTTGTTTCTCTGTTCGGGGTTGCCTTGTTCGGTCTGGTCAGCATTGTGGAGCGCCTGTGCATCCCCTGGGCGCGGCCCGCAGGTCAGGAATTATGATCCGGTGGTGACGTACCCTTTGCGGGGTACGCGATTTCTATTTTCTGCGAGGAGGTTCGCACATGAACAGACGGATGGTAGCGGCTCTGGTAATTGCCGCGGCGATGACGGCTGGGGCCTTCGCCCAGACCACGAAGATCAACTTCCAGTTGAACTGGAAAATTTCAGGCGACCATGCACCCTATTATGTGGCCCTTGAAAAAGGCTGGTTCAAGGATGCAGGGCTCGATGTCAACGTGATGATCGGCCAGGGGTCCGGATTCACGGTGCAGATGGTTGATACCGGGAAAGCTGATATCGGCATCTCGGATGCACCTGTCCCTATCGAAGGTCGGGCGAAGGGTGCAAACGTCAAGATCGTCGGCATCATCTTCGACAAACACCCGAACTGCATGTTCTTCTGGAAAGACTCGGGTATAACCAAACCCCAGGACCTGAAGGGAAAGACGGTAGCAGTTCCCGCTTCGGATGGACACAAGGTCATGTGGCCTGCCTTTGCACAACTGATCGGCCTGAAGGCCGATGATGTGAAGTTCGTCAACATCGAACCTACCGCAAAGCCGGCAGCCCTTGGCACCCGCAAAGCGGACGTCGTATTCGAGTTGTATACCGGCAAGCCGTTCATGGAGAAGGCTGTACCTGCCGACAAGCTGGGCGCGATAATCTGGGCTGACTACGGCTTCAATGCCTATGCCCACAGCTACATTGCCAGCGATTCCTTCATTGCTTCCAACCCCGAGGCCCTGCGCAAGTTCCTGCAGGTAGTGTACCGGGCCTGGGAATACACGCTGAACAACATTCCCGAGGCAATCGGCATCCTCTCGAAGTACCACCCCATCAACAGGGATGACTTTGTTGCCAACCTTACCTCGGTGCGTGAGTTCTTCAAGACCGACCGGTACCGGAACTTCGGCATCGGCTACATCGATCCTGCCCGTATGAACGATACGATCAACATCGTCAAGGAGAAGGGCATAGATATTAAGGGCAGCCCGAGGGATTACTACAATCCCGATTTCCTGCCGAATCCTCCCTTCAAGTTCAATTACTGAGCATTGTGTACCGGCCCCGCACTATTCCGCGGGGCCGGCAAGGAACAACGATCACCTGACAAGGCGGCTGGAACGTGAGTGAAGAAAGAACCCCGATAATTTCCATCAAGAATGTGAAGAAGATCTACAAGACGAGGGATTCAGAACTGGAAGCCCTCGGCGATGTAAGCTTCGATGTCTTCCCTGGGGAATTTGTCTCCATCGTTGGTCCTTCGGGGTGCGGAAAGACTACGCTTCTCAAGATCCTGGCCGGCTTGCTTCCAAGGACATCAGGAGAGATCGTTGTTGATCCTGACAACTTCAACATAGAACGCGAGGTTGGCTTCGTGTTCCAGAAACCCCTGCTTCTGCACTGGAGAAAGGTTCTGGACAATGTCCTGCTGCCGATAGAGATCCTGAAAATTGACCGGAAGAGCATGGTCGACAAGGCACGTAGTCTTCTTGCCCTGGTCGGTCTTGAAGGCTTTGAAGACCGGTATCCAAACGAACTGTCAGGGGGCATGCAGCAGCGGGTGTCCATAGCCAGAGCCTTGATCCACGACCCGAAGCTGTTGCTGATGGATGAACCCTTCGGTGCCCTGGATGCCATAACCAGGGAACGGCTGAACATGGAACTGCTGCAGATATGGGAAAAGACAAAGAAGACCATCCTGTTTGTGACCCATGGCATCAATGAAGCGGTATTCCTGTCCGACAGGGTCATCGTCCTGACTGCACGGCCATCCCGGATGGCTGCCTCCCTGGATATACAACTGCCCCGGCCGCGGGCCCAGACAGTCCGGACCCATCCTGACTTCGGCCGCTATGCGCTGGAGATATACAAGGATCTTGAGATCAGCTGAAAAGGGAGCCTATGCCCGTTGATACCATGTATGGCGTCGGAATCCGTGGTGCTGGACAGGTAGCCCGTCAGCATGCCGAGGCTATCGCAGCCAATCCCCATCTAAGGCTTGCTGCTGTCTGTTCACGGACGAAGGGGAGCGCTGAAAGTCTTGCCCGGGAGTATGCCGGTGCAGCCAAGGACGGCAGGCCAGTAAAGGTTTTTGCACACTATGAAGACATGCTTGCCGATGGTGCCGTAGATATCGTTTCGGAATGTATGCCCAATCACCTGCATGCCAGAGAAGCAATAGCGGCCTTCGAGGCGGGAAAGCACCTGATCCTTGAAAAACCCGCGGCGATAAACCGGGAAGAACTGGACTTGCTCAGGGTTGCCAACCGGAAGGCCGGGACCAGGAGTGTGGTAAGCTTCGTGCTCAGGTGGCATCCCCTGGTAACCACTATAAAAAATCTGCTGGCTCGTGGCGTTATAGGTGAAACGTATTTTGCAGGTTTTGATTACTGGCATGGCATAAAAACCAGCTTCCCTAGTTACCAGTGGATCCGTCAGCAGGAATTTGCCGGAGGAGCCATGATAACCGGAGGCTGTCACGCTGCCGATCTTGCACGCTACCTGAAGGGCGAGGTTGCCGAGGTAGCGGCGTATTCCATGAGATCAAGGCAGGACTTTGACTACCCCACCACGATCTC